>CAZXKB010000128.1:0-2423 GCA_964641285.1 uncultured Gammaproteobacteria bacterium
CGAAGTTAACAAAAAACTGAATTTTAAAAACTCTGTCGGCGTATTAAAAATAAAATGCTTTCGTCCCTTTCCGGCCAGTGATATTTTGAATATTATTAAAAGCGCTAAATATGTAGCTGTCCTGGAAAAAGCCATATCGCTCGGACACGTCGGTCCTCTCGCCTCGGAAATTAAAGCATCGGCCCAAAATAAAACTAAGGCCAAAATCCAAAGTTTTATTGTCGGCTTAGGCGGCCGGGATATAACCGGGGAGATGATAAAAAAAATTATTACAGAAGTCAAGAAAAACGATGATAAGATGAAATTTATCGGAAAATAATTATATGCTTCATAAAAATCCAAAAATCCTCATCTATACTTTTATCATAATTTTTATTTTCCAATTAGTCGGACTTTTTTCTTTATTACTAATGCCAACACCGATTAAGGCCGTTGATTTTACCCCGCAAGTGGAGGTACCCGGGGGTCCAGAAGGTACAATTACTGGAAGTTCAACCGGGGAATACGTTAGAGCTATTTACAAGTACGCTATTGGTATTGTCGGTATTTTAGCTACCGTGGTCTTAATGTTCGGCGGAATTTTATGGATAGTGGCTGGCGGCAATGCGGAAAGAGTAGGTAATGCCAAATCCTGGATCGGCGCTTCTCTCACCGGTTTAATTTTAGTTCTTTGCTCTTATATGATCTTAAAAACCGTTAATCCGGCCTTGGTAGAATTTAAACCGATTTATATAGCAACAGTTAAAGAAATGGGGTGCTGTGAAAAAGATGGCCAATGTAGTATAGCTACCCAAGAACAGTGTGGAAGTGGTTGGAAAGGGAAAGAAAAATTCTGTCACAATAATAAATGCATACAATATCAAAAAAAAGCAGGGGACAAATGTAATTCTATTAACCAACCCTGTGATCCAAATTTAGGTCTCAAATGTCTAGACTACCCTCTCTTTAAATGTACTGACGGGCAAAAGGATAGTCCATGTATTAAAGCTAGCGATTGTAGATGTGGAACTGCTGAAATTGCAGAATGTAATAATAATAAATGTGAATGTGTGGTAATTATAATTTAAAAATTAGAAATTTTAATCAATGCGCCCCAAACTCCCTAAAATCTTTTCCGTCCTGTTTATCCTCTTTATAATTCTCCAAATTTCCAGTTTTTTATTTTTAAATTTATTTTATTTACCGGCAAAAGCTGATGCAGAATGGGAAATACCTGATTTGCAAATTGACATTCCTACTGCGGATTTGACTGAACCAACAAACTGTCCCCCGCCCAATGAAGATAAAATGTGCGTTCCTTGGATAAATCAATATATTGCCGGAATTTATAAATACGCGATTGGTGTAGTTGGTATTCTGGCCACGGTCGTGATGATGGTCGGTGGAATTATGTGGATTGTGGCTGGCGGCAATGCTACCCGTGTCGGCGAAGCCAAGGCCTGGATAGGAGCGTCTCTGACCGGCCTGATTTTAGCTTTAACCTCCTATACTATTCTTTACCAAATAAATCCCAAACTAACCCAATTTGAGCCAATAAAAGTAGCAGCTGTTAAAAATAAATGCGGAGGTTGTCCTGAAAATTATATATGCGAAAATATAAACCCGACTACCGGAGGTAATATAGAGGTAAGCTTAAGCGGTAGTGATTATGAATGTATAAATACTTTGCCAGGTAAATGCATTTTTAGTTTTAAAGCTATTAACAAAACCACGGGAAATACAATTTTATCTCAACCTATAACTGAAAATTTAGCTAATGAAAAAAAATGTTTGGATAAACTTTATAAGTATTATGCCGAATTACTAAAGGATGAATATTTTGATTTTACGCTTGTAAAATACGAATATCAGGCTAAATAAAATTGTTATATACTTAAAAAAATCCCCTTAAAAAGCTATAAATATAAAGCCATGATCTACTTTACCAAATACGCTGAAAATAAATTTGAAATACTTAACAAACATAAAGTCTATTTAAGACGGGAGCAAATAGAGGACGCTATTAATACCCCTGATAAAATCAGTAAAAAGGGTAGTTATTTATCCGCGCGCAAAGACGAAGTTAAGGTAGTTTATAAAAAAGAAAACGAGACAATTAAAATTATTACGTTTTACCCGGTCAAATAATGCAAATATTGCAAATTAATATGCAAATACTACAAATGTTAAAAATAAAATGCAAAAATAACTATAGATAAAGTAATATATAAAGACTTATCTTATAAAATAACAGGTTTATTATTTAAAACTCATAAAGATTTAGGTCGTTATAGAAACGAAAAACAATTTTCTGATTATTTTGAAGACTTATTGATTAAAGAAAAAATTAAATATGCTAGGGAATATAAATTCGAGGATCATCAATATGGCAAAGGTAAAATAAGATGTATATGTGATTTTATTATAGAAGATAAAATTATCTT
>CAZXKB010000129.1:0-2266 GCA_964641285.1 uncultured Gammaproteobacteria bacterium
AAGATTAGATGGCTCTATTACTGCAAAAAATAATGTTGTATTTGCAAATACTGATGATTTTGCCGGTTCTTCTATAACCAAGGACTACAACGCCTCTGATGATGATGAATCCGGCTCTGACCCGCACTGGATAGATATTAGCCCTGGCGCTATAGAAGCTGACGGTTGGATTAATGCTTTTGTGGATTATGCTAATTATGATTTTAGGATTAAAAATACCTTGTCGCCTTTGTATGATGCCGGGACAACTATTACAGATGTAACTGACGATATTATTGGTACAATTCGGCCTTATCATGATGCTTATGACGTGGGCGCGTTTGAATATACATTTGCTCGTCCCGGCTTCCGCTTCAGTCCAGGCGGGACATATAAGCTTGAAGGGCATTTTGAATTCAAGTAACCACCGCTTGTCATTCCGGAAGGCGAAGCCTATCCGGAATCCAGGAGTAAGCCGTACGTTCTTTGGTTTTTAACTTAACAATATCAACCCCACGCGCTCCTGGATTCCTGCTTTCGCAGGAATGACAAAGAGCTCGTAAATACTTTGAAATTTAATAAATAAATCGTTATGAGTTTCAAGTCATGAGTTATGAGACACACTAAAACGTACTATCTATGACAAAACAAGATTCAGCGCTTAATCCGCGTCAAAATCAGCGTTTAATCCGTGGAATAGCTAAAAGCACCTCCTACTACACCTTGGCTTTAATTTTGCAAAAGGTGATTTCATTTAGTTTTTTTATTATTTTAGCCCGTTTTTTAATCCCGGCTGATTTGGGTAAATACTATCTGGCCATATCCTTTACCACTATTTTCGCTGTTTTTATTGATTTAGGCCTGGCTAATGTTTTAATCAGAGAAGTGGCTAAAACCAAAGAAAGATCCCAACAGCTTTTAGGTAATGTTTTAGCTATAAAAATACCTTTAGCCCTGCTTTCCTTAATTGCTTTAGCAATTTTAATAAATATTGTGGGTTATCCGGTTTTGACCCGCCAGTTGGTTTATCTATCTTCAATTTGTATGGTTTTGGATTCGTTTACTTTAATCTTTTTCGCCTGTATCCGGGGTTGGCATAATTTAATTTTTGAAAGCCTTGGAGCAGTAATTTTCCAATTAATAATTTTGGCGCTCGGTTTTACGGCTCTACGGTTGAATTTAGGTTTAAAGTGGCTAATGGTGGCAACTATTACTGCCAGTAGTTTTAATTTTTTCTATTCATCTATCTTGGTTAGATTCAAATGGAAAATAAAATTATGGCCCCGACTTGATCCTGAATTAATTAAAACTATTATTAAAATTGCTATTCCTTTCGGTCTATTCGGCATCCTCCAGCGTCTTTACACCTACTTGGATACAGTGCTATTATCTGTTTTAGCCGGTGATAAATTTGTCGGTTTGTATCAGATTGCTTTTAAAATTATTTTTGCCTTGCAGTTTTTACCCATGGCCTTTATTGCTTCGCTATATCCGGCTTTTGCCGCTTATTGGGCGCGCAATCGGCAGCAACTGGCTATTACTTTTGAACGGGCCATGAATTATTTAATTATAATTTCTTTGCCTATTAGTGTTGGTATTATTATCTTAGCCGATAAGATAATTTTACTTTTTAAAGCTGAATATACAGAAGCGATTTTACCATTACAACTGATTATGGCCTCTTTGGTATTTTTGTTTTTAAATTTTCCAATTGGTTCGCTTCTTAACGCTTGCGACCGGCAAAAAATCAATACCATGAATATGGGGATTAGTCTCGGGGTAAGCGTGGTTTTAAATTTAATTTTAATTCCGAAATTCCAGACAGTCGGCGCCAGCATAACCGTTGTCGCGACAAATTTACTCATGTTTATCCTGGGCATGTGCTGGGTGCCGCAGATTATTAAGTACCGGCCGAAAAAAATTGTTCTTACCGCCCTGAAAGCTTTAGTTTCAGTAGCTATAATGGCTCTAGTCGTAATATCTCTTAAAATGATATTAAATATTTTTGTCATAATAATTTTAGCAGGAATTATATATTTTACTATGTTATTAGCGCTTGGCGGTGTTAAAAAAGCGGATATAGCTAGCATCTTAAATTCATTTCATAGAAATATTAAAGAATCTTAATGAGAAAATTAAAATTCCAAAATGGAAATTATTATCATATTTATAATCGTGGCGTGGATAAACGTAATATATTTTTAGACGATAAAGATTATCGTAGATTTTTAATTTGTCTAAAAGAATTTAATGTTTTAAATTCAATTGAAAGTTTATATAGATTAAA
>CAZXKB010000130.1:0-2865 GCA_964641285.1 uncultured Gammaproteobacteria bacterium
CTTGATAAAACCATCTTCAACTCTAGTGAGCATTCCTTCGTTGATAGCCTGTTGATTGATTACGACAGAGCTGGCTTTTTTTAATATTAAATTTGAGATTTTTTCAGAATTTTCTAAAATTTCATAAATGCCAATCCGGCCTTTATAACCCGTATTATTACAGTGCTTGCAGCCCTTACCGCGATAGAAAAGCAGGGAGCCAAGGCCCTTTTTAGCGTTAATTATAGTTTTTTCCTTTTCCATTGTTTTTAGAATATTTTCAATATTAAGCTGTTTTTCCAGTTCCTCAACAGTCTCGGAATCAATATTAAAACTTTGGATACAATTAGTGCATATTTTTCTAACTAGCCTTTGGGCAATAATTACATTTACGGTAGTAGCTATCAAGAAGGATGGTACGCCCATTTTGGCCAGGCGAGGCATAGTAGTGGCGGCATCGTTTGTATGGATAGTGGAAAGAACCAGATGCCCGGTCATGGCAGCGTGAATAGCAATTTCCGCCGTTTCTTTGTCCCGTATTTCTCCAACCATAATAATGTCTGGATCCTGCCTAAGAAAAGCACGCAGACCGCTGGCAAAAGTATAGCCAATTTTAGGGTTTACCTGCGACTGATTAATATGCTGCATCCGATATTCAATGGGGTCTTCAATAGTGGAAATATTGACTTGAGGAGTATTTATAATATTTAGAATAGTATAAAGGGTGGTAGTCTTGCCAGAGCCGGTAGGCCCGGTTACCAATATAATGCCATGAGGCTTGGATATGTTATTTTTTATTCTTTTAAGTGGTTTTGGCTGTAGTCCAATTTGCTCTAAAGTTAATGTTTGGGCTTTTTCATTCAATAAACGCATAACAACTTTTTCACCATCAAAAGTTGGAATAATGGATACTCTAAATGAAACCTTATATTCATTGGTAGCAATTTTAAAACGTCCGTCCTGAGGTAGGCGATGTTCATCAACTTTTAAATTAGCTAAAATTTTTATACGAGCAATTATGCCTGATTTGACTGTTTTGGGCAAAACCATGACGTTATGTAAGATTCCATCAATACGGTAACGAACTAAGACATTTTTTTCCTCTGGCTCAATATGGATATCGCTGGCGTTTTCGATAATTGAGTATTCCAATAAGGTATCGACAATACGAACAACCGGCAAATCTTCGGCTAGCTTTTTTAAATCTTTCTTTTCGTCTAATTCCCCTATATCTTTTTCATCCGCCAAATAATCAAATTCGGCCTTTAGGCTTTTATGGTATTGTTTAATAGTTTCTTTTAGATTTTCCGGAGTAGTTAAATGTATTTTGGGTTCTAGCCCTGTTTTTTTCTTGATAAATTCAAAAATTTCTAAATCTTCCGGATCCAAAGCTGCGATTTTTATTTCTTTGTCATTTGAGTCAAAGGCAATTATATTATGAGTAGCGGCGATAGGTTCGGGTATAGTAAATAGAACATCCTTACGAATAGTTTGGTTTTTTAAATCAATAAAAGGCACCTTGTAATAACTAGCCGCGTTTTCATATAGAACCAAGTTGGTGATAATCTTTTTTTCTATTAAATAATTTTCCATTTTTTTTCTCAGGTCAGCAGCCTCATTTTTTAGTTTATCGAATTCCTCGGATGTTAGAGTTTCAGATTTTATCAAGATACTTTTTAATTGTTTGTTTGAAAACATAATTTTTACTTAATCAGGTCCAATGGCTACATTGGGTCTGAAAATCCCAACGAGCCCCAAACTTTGTCGGAGATCCTGATTATGTATTAGCAAACGATAGGATTAATAAGGAGTTTTGTTATTTTAACTTTTTATTTTATGAATAAAGATAAAAAGTTAAACAGATAACTAATTATTATTATAACATAAAATCGGTTATAGGGTAAAGTGAATATTAAGTTTAAATTTTAAATAGAATGTGTTAAAGTATAATCATAAATATTATTCCTTGATATATAAATTACACATTTATATTTTTTTTATAAGTAATTAAAATAAATTACTACATTAATTTTATGTTTAATTTATCAAAATTTATTAATTTTTTATATTTTTTTCGCCAGAATTTTATTAGTTTTTTCTCTAAACTTTTTTCTTATTTATACATAAAAATTTATTTAATTTTATTATTTATTCTCAATATTACAATTTGGTCAACAGCATATTTCATAGATGCCAGAATAGACGAGGAATTAATAGCCCTGCATTACAATGTTGATTTCGGTATTAATTTAATTGGAGAGGCTAAAAAGATATATATTATACCATTACTTGGTTTAGTGATTATTTTAATCAATTTTATTCTGGCTACTAGCGTAAGTAGGCGCAGAGATGGAATGTTTATTTCCCATATATTGTTTATTTCCTCCATAGTAATAAATATAATTTTATTATTGGCTATCGCTTCGGTTTATTTAATAAATTTTTATTAATTTACAGCTACTTTTTACTTTTAAAGTAGAAACTAGGGAAAAATAATATGACTGATTTTTACGTTATAAAGATTTTACTTTTAGCTACTTTAGCTTTTGTATTTACAGTTGCATGGACGCCCATGCTTACTCATTTTTTATATAAGCATAAGCTTGGTAAACAAATAAGAAATGACGGTTTGACCCCTCTTTATTCGAAGATGCATGCTCATAAGGCGGGCACTCCTACTATGGGGGGATTACTGATTTGGTTGACGGTATTATTTTTTAGCCTAATATTTTTTTATTTAGCTGAATTTTTACCTTGGGATATTTTTAAAAGCTTAAATTATTTATCTCGTCGCCAAACTTTATTACCCTTAGGGTGCTTGGTGGCATCAGCCTTAGTAGGTTTGATAGATGATTTTTTAGATGTAAAAAGAATTGGGTATAAAAA
>CAZXKB010000131.1:0-26902 GCA_964641285.1 uncultured Gammaproteobacteria bacterium
TTTTAATAAATTTTTAATATTTATTTAAGTATTTTATTTTATATTTAATTTTTATAATAAATGTTATACACAATTATTTTAAATAAACAAGTACTCTATAATCAATATTGTGGATAAAAACTCATGTTTAAAAGCGTTAACTCTTATTTTTAGAATTGAGCTTCTTATAAGGAAAATATTAAAAAGTTGGCACTAAAATATATACTACTTCTGTTTCATAATCGCCTGCTTCTTGCTGGCCAGTCACCTGAATTTTAAAAACTAAATCAACTATTTCATCGGCTACCGGAATAGAGCTGTAAGAAACTTCTTTTTGGGTAGTTTCAAATTTAGCATAAGAGTTGTTAAAAGAAAAACGGGAAGGACCATCACCAATATCTGACAAGGTATCATCGCCACTATGATAGCCAAAACCACTGGGATTGGAACCAATAGTCCAGGAGGCCGGGCTTTCATTGGTGGTAGTAAGCGGATCAATATCAGTTCCGGTATTACATAATAAATTTTGTCGTTGGTAAACAAAAAGCTGATAGCCGTTTTCCGTATTAGTGGTAATGGTAAAACGCTGGGCTCCTTCGGTTTGGCTACCAAAACTTAATGAACCAAAAGGTACTTCAGTCGCGGTCGTATCTATGTCAGTCATAATCCCTTCGGTATTAGTATTAGCCAGCAAACCGGCAACAACATAGGTTAAGGTACTTGAAGAAACCGACAAGCTGGGATAGCTTTCCTCTACGCCATTGGTAAACACAGCCTGCTCATAATAACGATAAATACTATAATAGTTGGCATAAGCCCGGAAATAATAAACCGTGGAAGTAGTAGCCCCGTTATTATAAATCGTAAACTCCCACTCGGCCGGCGTGCTAGCCGTATGATCGTAGGTGCTGGTAGAAATGCCTGACTCATTATGAGTGGCATTAGCAGTAGAATCAGATAAAATTCTCTCGGTAATGCTATCGTCATCATCATCTACTCCCTCGCCATAAGTCCAAACCGTAGTGGAGCCAATCTCACCGACATAATAAATATCCTTAGAAAAATCAGAAGAAGTTGAAAATTGCAATCTCATCTTAACATTTTCTCCTATTGCCCCGTCTGTTTCCGCTATGGTCATCCTTAATTTTAAAGTATTGTTTGGCCCAATAGTGGATGGGGCATAATTTTCAGCGGCTGCCGGAGAAGAGGTTGGAGTTGTATCATTTTCATCATGAAACCATTGCCAGTTCTGCGACTTGGGCACATATTCTGGGCTGTCGTCCCAAACCAAGTATCCACGCGGATCGCCCGGGTCGCTATCAAAATCTTCTCCGGCAAAATTGCCCCAGTGCCCGGTAAAAACCCAGTCATCTGTTGGTGCGCCATTCAAGGTAACATTGTGGCCAGAGCTAATGCCGGTGGATGTAGCGAAACGGCAGCCAGTAGTGGTGGCAAAAGGATTAGCGGCAATTACGCTGGAAGCGACAGTAATCATAGTGCCATTATTTATCCCCAGCTCATAATCACCGTAATCTATATCAACGATTGGTTGTTCTGATAGATTAAATCCGTAACCATTTATACCTCGTACCTGGAAATAATCCGCGTCTAAAATCCCAGCGGTTACTGCTAGAGCATAAATTCCTGTGCCTTGATTATTGATTGTAGTTGATGCCATCGCTAACCCTTGAATATTCAATGTCCCGCCTTCCACGGTAGTAGTTGCATTCGCGGCTAAATAAACTTTTGCTTGTCGATTAGCGCCAGGAGTACCATCAAAATCTGTCGCATAGCTCCAGTAATCAGTTTGTCCATTACTTAGACGGTAATCACCAAAAATATAAAGCCAGCCGTTTTGACTATTGTGATCCATCGAATATAAGGAGCCTGAATTATTTATTTCATAGCTTGTGGAGGTTGAATTCCATGTTCGTATATCAGTATTAGGCCCGATTTTTAAATTGGCATAACTTTCAGCTGCTTGGTTCTTGGAGGCGACTGTATAAGCCGTACCACTGTTTAAATACAAGGCTGAACCGGAATTCCAGGTGGTAATGCCAGGCATGGAATCAGATATAATATATTGACCCCGAATCTCAATCACGGCTCCGGAATGAACCGTAAAAGAAGTAGCGGTCGCTATAGTCCAATTATTGGTAGAAGTAGCGTCACTGGCTATAGCCCAACCGCCAGATGAATTATTAAATTCAATATTATAGAAAGATGAATCTCCGGCATCAATCGTATGGCCGGTGGTAGCCGCTGTAAAAGTGGTAGTAGCTTGCCATGCTGTAAAAATGCCATTATTCTCCCAGTTGCCGTTAGCATAAATTTGATGATTGTCGCTCGAGACATCAAAGATAGAATTGGCGCCAATGATAATATCACCAGATGCTTTAAGGCCATAACCAAAAAGAATTGTGGAAGTGGCAACTGATTTAGCCATGGTTAGATGATTAAAATCATGATTATCGTCCGTGCCGCCGGAATTAAGAATACTTGAAGACGCACCGTCGAAGGTGGTCGTAGAAGTATCAGCTGTAAAAATCCCGGCAGTATCTACTGTCCAATTTGTCCCAAGCGTTGTAATCGTCCCATCTCCTTCCTTGTCGTCAGTACAGTCATAATTACCATATATAGTAATAAAATTAGTTATATCTACTTCAAAACCATGCGTATCAAAATTGTCCCCTGAATTTACTGTTAAACTATCAGCGGCAAAGTCAGAATTTAATTTTATAGTTGCGGGAGAATAGCCGATTTGCACATTGCCGAGATTGTTTGGGGTTTCGTTTGCGTCTTCAAAATAGCCGATCTCCCCGTCGCCCTCAAAAATTAACTTGCCCGTACCAGTAGCTTTAATAAAGCTGGTGCCTGAAGCTATAGTCAGGCCTCGGGACTCAAAATCATTATTTCCGCCATGAATTAATGTACCCTGCGAAATAGTGGTAGTAGCGGTTGAAGTAGCGCTCCCGATAAATAGCCATTCTCCGCCCACACCGTTAAAAACTAAATTATAAAACGGCTGACCGCCGGCAGTAATCGTATTACCACTGCCAGTAGAAGTAAATTCTATCGTGGAATTAGCCGCGTTAAACGTACCGTTTGTACCATTCCAGCTACCTGATATGTAAACCGTCTGTGTGCCGTTAACAGTCAAAGTGCCGTTATTTATTACTGAACCAGTAGTCCAGGCCTGGGTGCTGGCGTTTAGAATCTGGTTAGTGGCAATATTTAAGATGCCACTGGCCGTAATATTGCCAGAGCCGATCTTGACCGTGGTCCTGGCATTATTGCCATCGCCAAAGGTTAAATTATAAAATGTCCAGTTTGTATCACCGCCGAAATTACCTGATTCATCAACTAAAAAAGTGCCGCTGGATAAATTTATAGTACCATCGCCAGTCACATCTCCTCCGTTTACCGTTATATTTGAGGTGCCAATCAGGGTGCCGGCAGTCACTGTCAAATCCCTGTTTAAAGATACGTTACTAATAAATGACCAACTGCCGCCAGCGCCGTCAAAGACAATATTGCCGAAAACATAGCCATTAGGATCAATGGTAAAACCGGCGGAAGTAGCGGTAAAAGTAACTACTTGGGCTGAGTCGCTGAAGTATTGTCCCTGACTAATCCAGTCCCCGCCGATGGATACATTATAGACTCCCGCATCAAACTTAGCTCCGCTCTGGATCTCTATATCCCCGCCAGGCGAGCTGGATGCACTACCCGGACTTAAGGTAACCTGACCTCCTGGCGTAAAAATCTTGCTTGTGGCAATAACCAGCCTGACTGATGAATCTACGGTTAAATTACCAGTGCTTACCAAATAAGGAACATTAGAACAGTCCGAAATCCCGCCTGAATCGCAATGGCTTAAATCAATATTGGTAATATTAGAAATACCTGTTTCGGTTGTAAGCCAAATTCTGTCTTTTCTTAAATTTAGGCCAATGTTGATTTCGGAATCAGCGGCTATCGTAATGGCTATGCCTTTATCGGAATTGCCACCATTCGTATTATAGAAAACCGAAACTGGCTCATTAACTGCCAGGGCCACATCATTAAATTCATAATAGCCGGTACCGGCCGCACAAGTGGTGCTGGCAACAAAACTACCGTTAACTACTAAGCTAATACTAGACGTGACACCATTACAGCCGGACCATACAGTACTGCCTCCGTCCGCATAGGCATAACCGGATACTGTAGGATTAATCATGGTAATAGCCGCCATTTGATCGTAGCTGTCCAAATCCGAGCCATCCTTGGTTACCCGAAAGCAATAGGTTTCGCCTTTTATTGAGTTGCTGGTAAATTTAAAATTATATTCAACTTCACTGAATGCATCTTGGACCAAGGTAATAGCGTCGCTTTCCTGAGAAGGATACTCCACTATCTTGCCGTCAGTCCAGATGCCTTCTGGAGATAATTGCCAACTAGTACTTCCCTGATCAGTAAAATAAGTTGAGGTGGCTATAACCGCTACCGCGTTGCCCGGTGTCGTAGGCACATCGGAGAAATCAAGCGTAGGCACTGAAACACAATTGTCATATGATCCTTGAGGCGCTACCTGCAAACGATATTTCAAACCACTTGAATCCGCATCGCCAGTATTCTCCACTGTAAATCTGACTCGGACGTTTTCGCCTATAGCCTGACCGCTGGCTAAAATGTCTTCAGCCGCTTTCCATGAAGCCCCACCGGTTGAAGAAGCGGCTTCGCTGTCAGCCGAAGAAAAACTCGGCTCCGGACCAGCGTATTTGCGCACGGCTACCCAGTCAACGCGGTCGTTCATGGCGGCCTCCGTTTTGTCGGTGTCACCCGACAAACCGATAGGACCGGAGGAAACCGCGCTGGTCCCACCGAAATAATCATCAATGCCATAAGTCGTTTTTAGGCTCAATTGGTCACTTTCGAAAATTTTAGTAGTTCTATACCAAACATCCTTATTTGGAATAGAATAATTATTTTGATCGACTACTTCGCCGATTCTAAAAACCGCACCATTCGTAGTATGGTCAATTCCAATAAGATCAGTATTGTCATAATTAGTATGATAACAAACTTTGGTGCTGTCAATAGCGTCATTGCCTGAAACCATAAAACTGGATTCTACGGCAACAGGAGTGGTAAAACTGGTTTTAGTAAAAACCTGATCGTCATAAACTGCGCTACCGGAACATTGACCGCCCCAATTATCCCACATCTTAAAATATCCGTTCTCAACCGAATAGCCTGGGCTATTACTAAAGGTATCACTAGTATCCCATTTATTGGTGTCCAAGCTGGTTCCCAAAAAATCATCAAAGAACATAAAAGTATCGGCTCCGTTGGAAGTAGAACTGGCGCTGGAGTTGCCATAATAAATATAAATACCACAATCAGATGAACCCAAGTCTTCTTCTACCTCTACCCAAAAAGTGGAAGTGACTGAAAGAGTATAACTTTCCCGCCAATAATCAAGGGGGGTTGAACCGTCATTACCGGCAAACCTAATATCATCAAAATTAGTTTGGCAATGACTATCGCAAATTAAATCTCCGCCACTTGAGTAGCCGACAATCAACTTAACTTGATAGTTGGTGCCTGCTCCGCTTGAACTGGCAATAGTAATTCTTTTGCGATAAAGCCACTCGTCGTCTAGCCAGGTAGCGCCTTCTCCGTCGTCGTCATTGCGCCAGCGATAATGGGATTGGGCGATAGTGGTCGGGCAAGTACTATTATCCCATCTAATTTTTCCGCAGTCCGCGTCCGGATCATAATCATTTGTTTCACCGTCATAGTTGCCATAGTGGCTAGAAAAACGCCAATAGCTGGATGAAGTACCGATGCGAGTAACGTTATAGCCCAAGCTAATACCGGTAGAAGTTGAAAATTTACAGCCAGTGATAGCTAGGCTTGGATTAGCATCAATTGTAGAGGAAGAGACGGTTATCATAGTGCCGTTATTAATCCCCAATTCATAATCGCCGTAGTTTAGGGAAGTAACTGTCGTGATGCCGGATAGATTTAAGCCATCATTATTGGTATTCCTGATTTGATAATAGTTGGCATTGATAGTGCCGTTGGTTACTGCCAGACCGTAAGTACCAGCGCCCTGGTTGGCAATAGTCGTTGTCGCCGTAGGGATTCCGATAATCTGCAATGTTCCTCCGTCTATAGTCGTAGTCGCGTTCTCGACTAAATAAATATGCGCCTGTCTGTTCGCGCCGGCAGAACCGTCAAAATCCAAAACATAATTCCAGTAATCAATGCCTGAATTTCTATGATAGTCCCCCCAAATATATAGATCACCGTTAGCGGCACTATGATCCATGGAATAGAGAGAGCCGGTCGGGTCTACCTGGTAAGCGGTTGAGCTTGAATTCCACATGCGAATATCAGTATCAGCACCGATCTTTAAGGTACCATAAGCGTCGCTACCGGTTATTTTTGTATTTATTGTATTATTAGCGCCGCTGTTTAAATATAGAGTGGATCCGGCCCAGGTAGTAGAAGCCCCACCCACACTGTTTGTGAATTTTTCCCCTACTTCAATAATGACAGAGGAGCTGGCGGTAAAGCTAACGGCGCTGGCTATACTCCAATTATTAGTTGAAGTAGCATTATTGGTAATAGTCCAACCGCCGGCAGAATTATTGAATTCAATATTGTAAAAACTTGAATTGCCAGAATTGATAGTATGGTCGACAGTATCTGCATCAAAAGTGGTAGTGGCGTTGGAATGATTAAAAATTCCGCTATTTAACCAGTTGCCGGCTAAAGTGAAACTGCTCTGATCAGAGGCCGTAAAGGTGGCATTATTTCTAATCTCAAAATCACCATTAATATCTAAGGCCGGATCGTTGGAGCTAGCTGTTACCATAACGGCGTTACTGCCATCACCGATATATAAATAATCATTGGTTGCCAAAGTGCCGGCGCCCAAATTAAACGTAGGCAAACTAGAACTGGGCACGATTTCCAACTGGTAATAAGTAGTCGCTGTCGTAGTAGCATCGCTCGTGGCCGTGTATTTAAATAAAGAAGTTTGCGCTTGAAAACTACCGTTAACCGCAAATGGCGTGCCCGCACCGGATAGTATCCAGACCGTTGAACTAGCTTGTAAAATTTGGCTAGGACTAATAGTCAAAATACTGGTAATAGTAGTTGTGCCAACTCCGGTTTTACTGGTGGTTTGTCCGCCTATGCCATCGCCAAAGGTTAAGTTATAAAAATTCCAATCCGTATCACTGCCGAAGTTGCCAGTGCCATCTAAAAGAAAAGTCCCGCCAGACAAATTGATGACGCCGACGCCAGTAGTATTGCCGCCGTTCACTATTATGTCTTTACTGCCCTCGAGAGTCTGGTTATTGTCCACGGTCATATCGCCACTGGCTGTAATTTGCCCGCTACCAACTAAAGCTGTAGTCTCACTGCCGACGCCGTCGCCTATGGTTAAGTTATAAAAAGTCCAGTCAGAATTACTGCCAAAATTACCCGTGCCATCCAAAAGGAAAACGCCGCCGGATAAATTAATAGTACCGGCTCCGGTAGCGTTACCGCCGTTTACTATAATATTTTTACTGCCTTGGAGTACTTGGTTAATATCTACGATTAGGTCGCCGTCGGCCGTGATAGCGCCGGAGCCGGCCAAAGTGGTCGTGGCCTGTCCCGCACCATCGCCTAAGGTTAAATCATTGAATGTCCAGGAAGTATTGCCACCGAAGTTGCCGTCTCCGTCCAAAAGGAAAACCCCGCCGGACAGATTGATAATACCGTTACCGGTGGCATAGCCACCGTTCACGGTTATATTTTTGGAACCCTCTATGGCCTGATTAGCGTTTATGGTTAAGTTGCCAATAGTAATCAGATCGCCATTACCGGCTAAAGTGGTCGTGGCCTGGCCCGCGCCGTCGCCTAAAATTAAATGATAAAAAGTCCAATTGGAATTACTGCCTAAGTCACCCTCACCATCTAAAATAAAAGTGCCGCCGGTTAAACTTACCGAGCCGTTACCGGTGGCATAGCCACCGTTCACGGTTATATTTTTAGAGCCGGACAGTCCCTGGCTTGTATTCACGGTTAAATTGCCATTTACGGTAATAGCGCCCGAACCGGCTAAGGTAGTAGTAGCCTGGCCCGCGCCGTCGCCTAAAGTTAAATTATTAAATATCCAGCCGATATCTCCGCCGAAGTTGCCGGCTCCGTCTAAGAGAAAAGTCCCGCCGGTCCAGTTCAGGATGCCGTTGCCGGTTACATCCCCGCCCTGTACAGTCATATTATATGAGCTGGAAGCTGTACCGACTGTTATCGTTAAATCATTGGTGGCAGTAGCCGTGTCCTGGAATATCCATTCTCCGCCCGCGCCATTAAAAGTTAAATCGTAAAAAGCGCTACCGTCGGTAGTAATGGTCTTGCCGGTAGTGGTGGCGTTAAACACTATTTCACTGTCCCCGGTAATAAAAGTGCCGCCTGATACTGTCCAGTTACCGCCCAGAGTAATAACACTACCATCGGTTTCCCCGTTGTCATTAGCATCAAAAACGCCAATTATAGTCACATCATCGGTAACATCAAACTCATACCCGTCCGTATTTACAGTGCTGCCGGAATTGACGGCTAGACTATCGACCTCTAGATCACTGGTCTGGGTTAAAACAGTGCCCGCTTCGCCGCCAACGTAAACATCGCCCAAATTTTGCTTGGCGCTGTTCTGGTCATTTACAGTAATCGGATTAACGGAATTAAAAATAAACCGGCCGCTAGTGGAGGCCTTAGTAAAGGTTGTATCAGAAGACAAGATAAAACTGGCTAAGGTCAGGTTGTAAGCCGGCGCCTGTACTAGATTGCCGGCGGCCAGAGTAGTAGTGGCCGTGGAAGTAGCCGCGTCCTGAAAAATCCACTCTCCGCCCGCGCCATTGAATTCCAGCTCATAAAAACTGGAACCGCCGGTAGAAATAATTTTTCCGGTGGTGGTGGCATTAAAAATAATTTTGGAGTTAGCCGCGTTAAAAGTAGCGCCAGTACCGCCATGCCAGGAACTGGCAATAGTATAGGTGGAGGTACCAACCGCGGTTAAGACGCCCTGGTTCTCCAAATCATAGGTAGAAATATTGCCGTTGGGGCTAAATACGCCTTCCGGGTTGGACCAGACATAGAGCTCCTGGCCCCAGTCCACGGTTAAGCTGTCAGTTGCGCCGGTCGCGGCCGTAAAACGCACGTCACTGTCATTGTCTTTATCCCAAACGGCCATATCCGCGATAGCGAGGCCTGACTGGTCGTGGTCATCCCGCACGATAATATGGTTTGCATAAATATCCATGTCCGTAATATCCATGGTGTTATTGCCCACGGTCACGACCGTACCCTGATAAGTAGCGTCGTTGTCAATATAAACCGTTAAAATATCGCCTGTATTGATAATCACATCCGTAAAGCTGAAACTGCCATTAAATAAAGCGGTAGTAGAGGCAGACAACGATCCATTAACCATTAGATTGATAGTCGGTCCGGTGACAATGGCAGTTATGCCTTCATTCTGATAAGTCACGCCCGAAACCACAATAATTAAACTGTCATCCCAAATTATGTAGCCCGGATCTCCGCCCGGATCAGAGTCGTACTGCTCACCGGCGTAATTGCCGTAATGTTCCTTAACGCGCCAGTAACTAACAGCCGTGCCCGTAGCCGTAATATTAGCGCCGGAAATAATCCCTGTGGAAGTAGCAAACCGGCAATAATTAATTTCTAAATCAGGATTGGTATCAATAGTGGAAGAGGCCACAGTCATCATGGTGCCGCCATTGATTTCCAGCTCATAATCACCGTAGTCAAGCGATGTAATTGTAGACATGCCGGAGATATCCAAACCGCTAGCATTTATATTCCTGATTTGGTAGTAGCTGGCTTCTAGCGCACCAGCAGTCATCGCCAGGGCGTAAGTACCCACGCCTTGATTGGCAATAGTAGTGCTAGCCGATGATGCACCAATAATATTTAAAGTGCCTCCGTCCACGGTAGTGGTAGCGCCAGCCGCTAGCTGGACATCACATATCCTGGGCGAACCGCTGATATTATCGCCGTTAAAATCAGTATTATAGCTCCAATGAGCGGTCTGGCCCGAAGAAATGTGGTAGTCGCCGTAAATATTCAACTGGCCGTAAGTACCGCTATGGTCCATAGAATAAAGAGAACTGGATAAGCCAATATCGTAAGTGGTTGCAGATGAATCCCACATAGAGATATCCATATCAGCCGCTATCTTTAATTCTCCATAATCATCTCCGCCGGCGGTTTTAGTATTAAGGGCATAACTCGCGCCACTGTTATTTAGATACAGCATAGAATCATTAGCCCAGTCAGTACTGCTGGAAGCAACTGAATTCCGGAACCGGCCCTGAACTTCAATGGTCACGCCGGAATTAATTGTTGTACTGCTGGCGTTAGTCATAAACCAGTTGCCGGTGGAAGTGGCATGACTCGTAATAGTCCAGCCGCCGGATGCATGATTAAATACCACATTGGCGAAGGAAGAATCGCCCGGATTTATAATATGGCCGGCAGTAACGGCATCAAAAGTGGTGGTGGCATTGGAATGATTTAAAACACCGCTGTTTGCCCAGCCTCCAGCCAGGGTAAAACTACTGACATCCGAAGCCGTAAAAATGGCGTTACTGTTAATGATAAAATCGCCGTTAATGTCCAGGTCAGGGTCATTGGTATCAGCCGTTACGGTTGCGGCGTTTACCCCGTCACCGATGGTAAAATCGTCATTAACAACCAATGTACCGCCCGCCATGGTGTAAATGGGCGAGCCGCTAGTAGGCGCCAGCTCCAGCTGCCAATATGTGGCAGTAGCTATATTGGTATTGGCAGAAGCAATATACTTAAATAAAGAAGTATCAGAGGTAAGGGCACCATCTATTACCATCGGAGTGCCGGCGCCGGATAAAATCCAGATAGACGAGCTGGCTTTCAGTTCCTGGTTTTCGTTAATCGTTAGAATATTGGTGACGGTAATATTGTTCAAACCGGTTTTTTGGGTGGTGCGGATCCAGACGCCGTCGCCGATTTCCAGATTATAAAAAGCCCAATCTGTATCACCGCCGAAATTACCCGTATTATCCAGGGTAAACGTTCCACTGGATAAATTTACCAAGCCATCGCCAGTTGCGTCCCCGCCGTTCACTGTAATACTGGTAGTACCCGTCAGAGTACCAGCGGCCATGTTTAAATCATTGTCCAAAATTACCGATTCGATAAATGACCAGCCCCCGCCATCACCACTAAAAGTTACATTATAAAAATTAGAACCATTGGGCTTGATGGTAAAGCCGGTGGAGGTGGCCATAAAGGTTGTGGTTTGCCCTGATGAATAGGAAAACGTACCGCTATTGATCCAGTCGCCGCCGACGGACACTGCATTGGCTTCGGCGTTAAAGGTAGCACCGCTGCCGATCAATATATCCCCGCCCGGCGAGCTTGACACATCGCCCGGTTCCAATGTTACGGTTCCGCCAGGCTTGTACGTTTTACCGGCCTGAATAATCAACTTGGCCGTGGAACTGGCGGTTAAATTGTTGGAAGCCACTCTATAAGGCACGTTGGTGCATTCGACCGGACTGTCCGCGTCGCAATGATCCAGTTTAGTATTAGTGATCTGGCTAACGCCGGTTTCGGCCTTTACCCAAATGCGGTCAAGCCGCGGATCCAGGGTAATATCAGCCGAGTCATTAACCGCCACGGTCACGGCCACGCCTCGATCCGTATTTCCGCCATTAGTATTAAAGAAAACCGAGACCGAATCATCAACCTCTAAAGTAACATCGCTAAATTCATAAAAACCGTTACCGGCCGCGCACGAAGTGCTAGCAATAAAACTGCTGTTAACCACCAAACTAATGTTTGGCGTGGAGTCGTCGCAGCCGGACCAGATAGTCGAACCCTCGTCCGCATACGCGTTGCCGGAAACATCAGGATTAACAATAGTAATAGCCGCTACTTGGCTATAGCTATCTAAATCCTCGCCATCGCTGTTGACTCGCAAGCAGTAATTCGCGCTTTTAACCGCATTACTGGTGAATTTAAAATTATATTCAATTTCAGTAAACTCGCCAATGTTCAAGGCAATATTGTCTGTTTCGTTTGAGGAATACTCTGTCATCCGGCCAGTTTTCCAAACACCTTCATTCGATAATTGCTCAGTTGTGGTATCTCCGTCGGTAAAATAGGAAGAAGTAGCCATCACGGCCACAGCACTGCCTGCGGTAGTAGGAACATCGGTAAAATCAGAAGTTGGCACAGAACTACAGTTGCTGTAAACTCCTTGACCTGCTATCTGCAGACGATAATGGCGATCGCCGGTTGTGCCGCTACCCGTATTTTTAACCGTAAACCTGACGCGCACGTTTTCGTCCTGCGGCTGGTCAATTACCGCCGTATCCTCATCCGCTTTCCAGATGCCGCCGCCCGCAGTTTCCGGGGGGTCTACGCTGTAAAAATCGCTGGTACTGGCTTGGTTATAAAAAGAAGTTTTGATCCAGTCTTCCCCCTCATCAATCAAAGCTACACGGACCTCATCAATTGAGCCGTCAAAACAACCAGAACTCGTACGGCAACCAAGCTGATAGGTTGAAGCGGTCGTATTCAGCTGCGTATAACTGCCACTTTCGCTACCGCTATAAATTAAATCGCCGTCTTTGTATATTTCGGTATCGCCGTTATTATAAGTATATGCCCAGTAATGCCAGGTATTTGTATCCAAAACGCCGGGAGCGGGATGAATGTCTCCCCAGGTAGTAGTAGCCAGATTCCAACGTACTCGCAGATTAGTAGCGCCAGTCGGCGAACCGTAAGATTGTCCGTGTTCAATTAACACATTGCCATCCCCCCATAAAACATAATCGCTCATAGAATTAGTATCCTGCTTCGCCCAATAAGAAATTGTCGCTTCGTATCCGCCATTCAGATCGGTTAAATTACCGACATTTATATAATCATCGCCAGTAGTGTCGCCGGCTAAATCATCGGCCCCGTCAACCCGGCCAGTTGCGTCCGTGTCGCTGTCGCTATCCGTATCAACAAAAGTTCCATTATTGGCGTTCTGAGTAGAATCATAATGCGTGCCGCCGTTGGCCGGATTTTCGTCCAGATGCCAAACCGCAGCAAAATCATTACTCCAAACGCCGGTCGTAGTAGCTTGATCAGTACTCATACCGGAATTGCCATAATACATATAAAGAATTGTATCGGAAACGGAAGAAACATCAGTCTTTATCCAGGCGACCAATTCGCCGGTAGTTGATGCCCAATGTTCTCTTTCATAAAGCAGAAGGGTAGTGCCGTCAGCCTGGGTGAATAGAATATCGTAACCGTCTGCTCTGGCGTACTGGCTTAAAGCCGAATCCGTACTTGAGCTATAAAGCACAGGAAAATCCTCTAAATTACCGTCCACCATTGTATGATCAATAGTTATTTTTTTGCGATAAGACCAGCCGGTATCATACCAGCCGCCCGCTTCACCTCCGTCATCCGAGCGCCAGCGGAAATGCGATTCTGCCTTCGTCGTAGGACAGGTGCTGTCTTCCCACCTGATCTTGCCGCAACCTCCGTCTATATCGTTATCATACGCTTCACCGTCGTAATTACCGTAATGATCTATCATGCTCCAATAACTGGACGGGCTGCCGGTCCGGGTTACGTTATAGCCCGAAGATATACCGGTAGAAGTGGAAAATTTACAGCCCACGATTGTCATCGCCGAATTATAATCGATTACGCTAGCGTCTACGGTCATCATAGTGCCGCCGTCAAGCTCCAAAAGAAAATCGCCGTAGTCTAAGGAAATAATAGCCGGCTGGTTCGTCATCTTAAGGCCCTCGGCGTTAATATCCCTGATCTCATAATAATTAGCATCAAAATCACCGCCAGTTACAACCAGGCCATAAACGCCAGCTCCCTGGTTAGCTATGGTAGTAGTCGCGGTACTAGCGCCAATAATTTGTAATTCTCCGTTGTCTACGGTCGTGGTCGCACCAGCCGCTAGGTAAACATGACAGGTTCTCCTATCGCCGCCACTTAAGCTAGCGCCGTCAAAATCGTGAGCGTAGCTCCAATAATCACTGCTACTGGTAGACACATGGTAGTCGCTCCAAATATATAAATCACCATCCACGTTATTGTGATCCATGGAATAAAGAGAGCCGGTTGGGTCAATTTGATACACGCTGGAACTGGAATGCCACATCCTAATATCGGTATCTGGCCCGACTTTGAGAGTAGAGTAAGCATCGGAATCGCTGTCCTTGGTATTAATAGTAAAATTCAAACCACTATTTAAATATAGGGTGGTATTGTCCCAGGTAGTGGAAGCGCCGCCAACTAGGTTTGTAAATTGTCCTTGAACCTCCAGGATTAAACCGGGATTAAGGGTAAAATCAACCGCATCCGTAATGCTCCAATTGCCCGTAGAAGTAGCATTCGCTGTAATAGACCAGCCGCCGTCCGCATTGTTAAACTCGATATTATAGAAAGCCGAACTACTCGGGTTTATTGTCCGGCCGGTTGTATCGGCATCAAACACAATCGTACTGGAAGCGTGGTTAAATGTACCGGAGTTAATCCAGCTTCCGCCGACATTAAAGCTGCCCACGTCCGTAGCCGTAAAAATAGCATTGTTTTCGATTTCCAAATCACCGTTAATATCCAAATCCGGATCATTGGTGTCAGCTGTTACCGTCACGGCATTAACACCATCACCGATATATAAATAATCATTAGTGGCAAAAGTACCGGTAGCGATAGTATATACAGGAGAACCGACGCCTGATGGAGATAATTCTAATTGATAGTAAGTAGTAGTAGCCACCATTACTGAAGAAGTGGCCGTATATTTAAATAAAGAAGTATCAGGTGTAAAGTTGCCGCTGATTACCATTGGCGTACCTGCGCCAGACAAGATCCAGGTGGTAGAGCTGGCTTCCAATGTCTGGTTGCCGTCTATTGTTAAAATATTGGTTACGGCTACATTGCCTGCGCCGGTTTTAGAAGTAGTCTGGCTGTCCAGACCATTCCCGAAAGTCAGATTATAAAAAGTCCAGTTGGAATCACCGTTAAAATTACCAGAGCCGTCCAAAATGAAAGTGCCACCGGTTAAATTAATAACGCCATCGCCGGTTGCATCTCCGCCATTCACGGTTATGCTTTTGCTACCTGCAAGCGTCTGATTAATGTTCATGGTTAAATCCCCGCTAACTATTATTTGGCCAGAGCCAGCCGGTGTAGTTGCTTCACTGCCCGCGCCATCGCCTAAGGTCAAATCATTGAACGTCCAGCCAGAATCGCCGCCAAAGTTGCCGCTGCCGTCTAGGGTAAAAATTCCACCGGTTAAATTAATAACGCCATCACCGGTTGCATCCCCGCCATTCACGGTGATATCCTTACTGCCCTCTGTGGCCTGGTTATTATCTATGGTCAGATCGCCGTTTATAGTAATAGCGCCAGTACCAGTTAAAGTAGTAGTCGCTTGTCCCGCGCCATCGCCTAAGGTCAAATCATTGAACGTCCAGCCAGAATCGCCGCCAAAGTTGCCGCTGCCGTCTAGGGTAAAAATTCCACCGGTTAAATTAATAACGCCATCACCGGTTGCATCCCCGCCATTCACGGTAATATTTTCCGCACTGGATAAAGTGCCTGCGATTAAGGTTAAATCACCCCCTACAGTAGTAGAAGCATTTAATGTCCAGCTACCGCCTGATCCATTAAAAGTCAGGTTGGTATAAGTAGAAGTACTATTATTGATTGAAAAACCTGTTGAAGTAGCTGTAAAAATAGTAGTTTGACCAGCCCCATGGGAAAAACTGCCTAAATTAATCCAGTCACTGCCGCAAGAAACATTGTGAGTTTCTACGCTAAAAGTGGAGCCAATAGCGATTTTGATATCACCGCCTATGGCGGATGCCGTTAAGCCTGGCTCGGTTGTCACTGCACCGCCGGGCTGATAGGTATCATTGGGCCAAATATAGAGCTGATGAGTGGAAGAAGAAATTAAATTACCGCCAGTTACAATAAATTTAATGTCTCCATCCTGGTTACCGTCATATTTGTCCAAGTCAGTATTCGCAATTGGGCCAGCATCGCCATGGCGAACAATTAAATAATCTTGATAGAGATCAAGATCGGAAAGATTGCCTGAGCCAACATATCGGCTATAAGTTACGGCCTTTTCTGTTGAATCGTCTAGAAAAACCATAGTAGAACTGCCTGCGCCGGGTTGGGCAACATTATAAAAAGTAAAGCTACCGTCAGTAGTGGAGGCAGTGACAGAGTCTATCAAATTACCATCTACTGCCAAACTTACCGTCGGTCCAGTCAATAAGGGGGTAATGCCCTCGTCAGAATAAATCATGCCGGAAACAGTAATAATAGAACTGTCATCCCAGACTATATAGCCCGGATCACCGCCTGGATCGCTATCATAATCCTCGCCATCAAAATTGCCATAATGATTCTGAAAACGCCAGTAACTTTCCGGACTGCCCACTTCGGTCACATTTGAACCAGCGGAAATTCCTGAAGAAGTAGCAAACCGACAATGATCAATATATTTAACCGGATCCGCATCAATTACGCTAGCAGCTACTGTAATCATGGTGCCGTTTTCTTGCGAAAGTTCAAAGTCGCCATAATCCAAAGAAACAATTTCCGATGTGCCAGATAAATCCAAGCCGTCTTGGTCTATGTTTCTAACCTGATAATAGTTAGCTTGCAAAATACCGCTAGCTACTTTAATGGCATAATCACCTGTTCCCTGATTATCAATGGTAGTGGAAGCGACCGCATCGCCGATAATATTCAAAGTTCCTCCGTCCACCGTAGTTGTAGCGCTATTCGCCAAATAAACATGACATTGCCTCTCGTCTCCACCGCTTAAATTATCTCCGTTAAAATCCCGGCTATATTCCCAATAATCAACTCCTGAAGAAAGGTGATAATCGCCCCAAATATACAAATGCCCATTATTATTGCCATGATCCATGGAATACAAAGAGCCTGATGGATAAATATCGTAGGACGTAGAAGTGGAATTCCATAAGCGAATATGAGTGCTAGGCCCTATCTTAAGAATTCCATAAATTTCCGGACTTTGAGTTTTGTCGCTTACGGTATAGCCATAGCCGCTATTCAAATACAAGGTGGAGCTAGTAGCCCAGTCAGTAATAGAAGTAATAGACGGAGTAATATTGTATTGCCCCCGTACTTCAACGATAACAGAAGCGGCGGCTATGAATTCGGCTGCGTTAGTAAGATTCCAGTGGCTCACGGACGTGATATCATCCAGGACAGTCCAACCACCAAAAGGATTGTTAAATTCAATCGTAGAGAAAAAATCACCGCCCGGGTCAATAGTATGACCGGTAGCATCTGCGTCAAATACCACCGTACCGTTAGAGTGCGTAAAGATGCCTGCATTATCCCAACTGCCAGCCACATTTAAATTACTGGCCCCAGAAGCGTAAAAAGTGGCATTATTCTTAATCTCAAAATCACCGTTAATGTCCAACGTGGGATTATTAGTATCGGCCCGCACGGTCACAGCGTTCATGCCGTCGCCAATGTAGAAATAATCATCGGTAGCCAAAGTACCAGTTTGGATATAATAAGTAGGGCCACCGCCACTAGCTGCTAATTCTAATTGGTAATAAGTGGCGGTAGCAATATTCGTATTGCTTGTAGCTGTATATTTAAATAAAGAGGTTTCCGCATTGAAAACGCCATTAATTACGAAGGGGGTGGAGTCACCGGATAAAATCCAAATAGTGGAGCTGGCTTCCAGGGCTTGGTCATTGTCTATCGTTAATACACCAGCTACTGTAGTGGTGCCTATGCCACTCTTTGTGGTAGTGGCCTGTCCAGACCCGTTGCCAAAAGCAAGATTATAAAACGTCCAGTCAGCATCACTGCCAAAATTACCAGTACTGTCTAAAGTAAAAGTACCGCCAGACAAATTAATAATACCATTGCCGGTGACATTACCGCTATTAACCGCCATGTCTTGACTGCCTTCCATGGCCTGGTTAGTATTAATAGTTAAATCGCCGCTGACTGTAATTAATCCGTTGCCAGTCAGGGTGGTCGTGGCCTGGCCAACACTGTCGCCAAGCGTTAAATCATTAAACGTCCAGCCGGTATTGCCGCCAAAATTTCCCGAACCATCTAAGTTAAAAGTACCGCCGGTTAAATCAATAGCCCCGTTGCCGGTTACGTCGCCGCCGTTAACAGCTATATCTTCCGCGCCGGAAAAAGTACCGGCCGTCATAGTAAAATCGCTGTCAATGGTAGTAGAGGTGGCCATCTGCCAGCCACCGCCGCTACCGTTAAAAGCGAGGTTGGCAAAGGTGGAAGTGCTATTGTCAATAGAAAAGCCTGTGGCGTTAGCCGTAAATGTGGTGGTCTGGTTGGCTAATTTGTAAAAACTGCCAGTATTAATCCAGTCACCGCCGCAATAAACAGCGTTAGCTTCAACGTTAAAGATAGAGCTGGTGCCAATCTTAATATCGCCGCCTACCTCCGAGAAAATCGCGCCTGTTTCAATGGTAACTGTACCGCTAGCCCGAAAAGTGTCGCCTGGCCAAATATAAAGCCGGTGAGTAGAAGAAGCGGTCAGGTTATCATTAGTTACTATAAATTTAATATCAGAATCCTGGCCGCCGTCGAATTGGTCTAAGTCAATATTAGTAATCGGGCCGGCGTCGTCATGACGAACTATTAAGTAATTTTGGTAAAGATTAAGGTCGGAAAGATCATTAATGCCAATCCTGGTCACGATTACGGCTTTTTCTGTTTCATTGTCTAAATAAACAGTAATTACGTCCCCGCTGTTAGCTGCTACATTGGAAAAAGTAAAGGTTCCGCCCGACGCGGTGCAGGTATAAGACATGGTTGATGTCCCGTTCACTTTAAGCTTAACATCTATATTGTTAGCCGCACAATCATAAACCGAACTACCTTCATCACTGTAAATAATACCGTTAATTGTAGCGCCCGTAGTTGTTAATTGTGGATAATTAGTATATTGAATTGCATTATTATTAGCCAAAACCATACGGAAACAATAATCAAAATATTTGGGCGCGCCATTATTCTGCACTACCCAATCCCATTCGCCCCGCTCTCCCTGATAAATGATAGTCGGATTACTTACTGAATCGTTTTCCTCCTCGTAAGATTCTAAAGCATTATCATCTTCGTTCAATATAGAGGCGGTAACTGTAGCGCCATCGGCCGAAGTATTATTATAACCCCGCCAAATAGCTGTTGTGCTGCCGACCTCGCCCATCTCGTTCCAGACACTAATCTGGTCGCAGGTAGAAGTAGCCTCGCCGTATTGCAGCTTAAAAGCGAGCGTTGAAGTAGCTAAATCGTCCAGGCCTACCTGCACGGCCATACGCAAACGAATTATATCATCAATATCAACATCGCTGATGGCGATATTTTCATCGGCCATGAAAAAACCGGGCTGTACATCTGCAGAGTTCTCAAAAAATTGATAAGTGGTTTGGTCCAAGGAAACTGTATAAAAATAACTGCCAACAGTCTCAAAAACCATGTAATGAACATCTTCCGGATTACCGCCCATTTCGTCATCGCCTACCTCATCTTCCATAATTGTAGGATTGATACTGGTAGCTACCAGAGGGTTAGGTCCATAAAGTACCGGGTGAGGACCATGCGTGCCATTGACCCCAGCCTGGGAAACAATCCCTACCTCCGGAATACTGCTAAACGCCTGGTTAAAAGTGTAAATATCATTCGGCCTATCGTCTATTCTCTCAATTATTAAATCCGTACCTTTAAGTGCGGGCGCCCAAGCCTCGTAAGCGATGCCATTCACGACACCATCTCCCTGCTCAATCACGACTACGCCAATAATTTCGTCCGCCCGCGTATAATCAGGATCTTCACCTACGTGTTTGCCGGTATTAAAATTGCTGGCATCCGGCGGATCTGCGGTCGCACTGCCTCTGGCGAAAAAAACTGACTGATCTGGATCATTATAAGTCATAACCTGGCCCAAAACTACTGGCGTAATATAGGTCTGACTATAACTCTGCGCTTCACCGACATAGGAACTGGTGGCGTGGTCAGTTACAGTTGAAACATAAGTAAAAGCCTCCATTTTAATGTCTCCAGTATCATAAACCCCTTCTTCCGCTACCAACCAATGAATAGTTTCTGTCTCGGTTAAACAACCGGGATCCCCCGGCTCCTGTAACATCACTTGGGCACTGGTAGCACAAACATTTTGCACCCGGCAGACAACCGAGTCGGCGTCACCAGCGCCTCCGGAACTAGCATTACCGCCACAATCCACCTCATTGCCAATATTATTATAGTAATTAACTTTACAGACAAAAACTGGGTTAGTAAAAATTTCCTGGAAACTGACTGTTGTCCAGTCGTCATCAGAAACTCCGCTTTGAGTTCCCCATTCCATAATAACCCCGGTAGTAGTAGTGCCCGTTGCGCTGATAGTCACCTCTGGATAGACCGCATATTCATCTAAGCTACCCGCGGCTGTAGCGTCAAAAAGCCGGAAGCAATAAGTCTGGCCAGTAATTGCGTCGTCTCCGGCCTTAAGACTGTATTCTATTTCTGTATAAGTGCTACTGGCCATTGGTCCGATATCACCGGTAGTATCAGCCACGTCTCGACCTTCACCGAAAATGTAGTCATAAGCTTCATTGTTATCAAGTAGACCTAGCGAAGTTGAAGTGCCATCTGGGTCAATATAACCGCTATCAGCCATATCAAATTCATCCGTAGCGTCAGCCAGACCGGTCCAGGTAGAAATCGCATCGCAAGTAGTTTCTTTCTTCCCCCATTGAATTTCATAAGTTCTAGTCGCGGTTTCGGTGGCCTCACCATTATTGGCTGCTTCCAACCGCAGACGATAAATATCGCTTTTAATAATATCACCGATAGTATTGAGATCCTCATCGGCCAGCCAACCACTATCCTCGTTTAGGCCAGCCTTATTGTCCCGCCAGCGAAAATGAAGCTGTGAAGTATTGGGTTCGGTAGTATACATTTCCATGGAAAAAATCGCCAAACTGTGGATTTCGGCAGCAACCTGGGGGTTCGCGTCCTGTTCTTCCCAGACATCAATATCAATTTGCCTGGTGCCGGTGGACATATTTCCGATATAAAGGCTATGAATAGGCTGTTCATCATAAAAACCATGAGGCATTACCTTGTCGGCATCATCATGTCCTGTTGGCACAGTAATTCCGTCTATTTGTATTCTGGCGCCATCAACTTTAGTATTTTCAGTATCAGCTGTATCAGTATCAATTACTTCCTGGGACCAGATCAGGTGGTTACCTGTTTCAGTTACTATATAATTGGTGCTGGTAGCTTCTTCCCAGGTATCTACTGAGTTAATAATCACTTGCGTGGTGTCATATCCTACCAAATGATCTTGAAAAGCGTTTAGATTAAGGGCAAAAATAGCGGAATAATCCCAGTCATGAATATTGACCGTATCGCATTGCGCTTCCACGCGCCAGGTAGCGTCAGTCGCCAGATTAATGCCGGCCATGTTAACCAAGGGCCTATAGTCTGCCGCGTCTTCAGTTTCGAACCTAAGCTGGCTATAGGTAGTGCCACCAGTAGTATTGTTTAATCGCATTAAAAAATCTGCCGATGTATTATCCGAAAGAAAATGCCCAAAGCCCAATATCATCCAGTCCTGATCAGCGCTGGTAATATCAATACTGGACCCAGCGTCCCAGGAACCATTAGGCAGGTTGCCCAAGTGCGTACTGGTGGCGAAATACCAATCCGTATTTTCAATTAAATCTTCGTCCAAATTAATTGCCATAAATTCATAGTCACGCACATAAACTGTTTGGTCTGCGGCTCCGGCCACTGATATATCCACCTGAATATCTTCGCCCGTCGTAGCTTCCCAGACAGTAAAATACTCATAACCATGGCCGCGATATTGAACAGCAGTTCGGCGATTTTCCCATTGCCACTCACTTTCGGTGAATGAGGTCGCGCCATGCCTGACCCGGGCCATATGGTTAGAATTATTGTCGCTGTCCTGAATAGCAAAGCTCATGGCCAATAAATACCTGTCACCAATCGTAAAATTAGAAGAATCTATTTGATACTCAGTAACTTCTTGCCAGCCGTCTGTGCTAAAATTCAGGGTTTTAGTGACGTCCCCGTCGTAGTTGAAGTAAATATTGTCAATCTCATTATCCGCGTCCGAGGCGATTTGCCACTGGCGCTCTTCCTGAAAATTTATAAAATTACTCTGGACCCCGCTTTTATTATCTTTATTGCTATTATTGAAAAAAACTACTCCTCTAACTTCGGCTGGGCCTAAGAGGTAAAATTCCGGGGAAATGTCAGGGGCGTCAAAAATATAAGAAATTTTAATTTCATCTCCCTTGTTTAAATTTAATCCTGGCCAAACCAGAGCTTGCGTATCCTTATTTTCTTCCCTAATTTCAAATTTCGATTTTTTAATTTCAAATTCGTTAATTTTCCTATTAAAAATATTTACTCTGTTATTTTCAATCTTGAACCCTTCCGGCAGATACTCAATAAAATCTCCTTGCCAACTATTGTTAGCCTTGACTTTAAACGTCATCGTGTAATCAGCCTTTGGATAAATTCTGGTCGGCCCGATACGCTCAATTTCAAAAGGCAGGCTTTCTTGCACTACTATTTTATCAGATATCTCCTTAGTACCGTTTTCAGTTTTAGCAATCAAATTAACTTCGTATTCGCCCACCTCGTCCAGACTATAATAAGCATAGTAATCAGGTTTATCAATTACGTTATCCGGACCGCATTCCGGATTGCGAATAATAAAATTAATGTTATTACTAGTGGTAAAAGTAGTAATCTTTCCGCCGGGAGCAATAATCTCCATCTGTAAATCCGCATCGCAAATCGTATGTCCGTTATCGTCCAAAACCGCTATCTGCAGATAGGCAATCTTATGCGGTAAATAAACGGACTTATCCATATTAAAAGCCAGTACGCCCCAGCTGAAATCTTGCTCTAATTCCAAAACTTTTGTTTCTTCTCCAGAGTTATCTTTGATAATAAACTTCATACTGTATTTTCCTGGCGGTAGATGCCGCAACGCTCCTGGCCAACTAATCGTAAACCTTCCGTCTTCATCAAAAATTGCGGTCAAAGGGATGTCAATAACTTTCCCTCTTATATCCTCAATGCGAACTTGTATGTCTACATCCTGCCAATAATCAGCTAGGCCGATCTTTTCGCCAATTGAAGTTAATAGGCTTTTCTTAATTTTGTGGTAACGAAATTTCAATTTTCCCCCCTCATTAATCTTAAAAACTATCTTTTCTGATAGTAGTTCTAAAAATTCTTGCCATTCTTCTAATTCTTCTTCTTGCTCACTGTCATATTCCACTTCCAGCCAAACGCTGTCTAAATAAACAATAAAAGCCGTTCCTTTTTCGGTTCTACCTTCAAATTTAATCTTTAAATTTTCTATATCTTCCCAATTTTCTAAAAATAGAGCCTCATAACTAAAGTAGCCGTCTTCATCCAGGGGGGGAGAATAAAGAGGAGAAATAATATCTAGAGCTTGCCAAATAGGCTCGCTGTTGGTAGCAGTATCTAAGGAATACCAAATTATTATTTTAGCATCACTATCTTCCTCGGCCTTAGCTAAGTCAGCGTTAAAAAATTTAAATATACTATCAAAACAGCTTGTTTTCTCTGTCTCCTTTGAATCTATGCTTTCTATTTCTTTTTGATCATCTTCCGACCATTCCCCCTTAGTTTCTTCTTCCGGTTCAGTATTATTTAAATTATTGTCAGTATCAACCTGGACTGCTTCTTCGTTTTTTAATTCAACAGATGTTGGTTCTTTGTCTTCGTCTATAATTTCAATATCATTTATGAATTCTTCCCCACTGTTTGGCTGCTTTTCTGCTTCTTCTATGGCCATATCTGAATTTTCCTCTATTTCTATTATTTCTACATCTATTTCTTGTTCTAATTCCGGGCTGGTAGTAAAAATTGATTTGATTAAATTAAAATCAGATTCTATGCGCCGTTCTTCCGTAGTACTTGCTGAACTAAAATGTTCATTTTCTGGAATAATTATTAAATCGGAACCCGTAGCCGTTTCTTCCTCTGGCGCTTTTTCTAATATTGTCTCTGTGGTACTGCTTGATTCATTTTTGTTTTCCACTTTAATTATTTTATCTTGTTCAATTAAAGATAGGGAAAATTTAATCTTGGCCGACTGGAATTTGCCTAAATCTTCTAAACAAAATTCGTCTTTTTCTACTTCGGCTTTAGCGGAAAATTTGAAATCATGAGAATAATAATGCCAAAGATTACTGCCTTTTCTTATTAAATTTTGAAAAAAGCCTAATTTTTCTGATTGAGTGGATTTATTCTCACTACTTTTATTGTTTAAATTTTCTTCTATTATTTCTGGTATTTCCGTTGGTGTTTCCGGCTCTACTATTTTAATATCTGTTGATTCATCTTCTTTTTCGTCTTTAATTTCTATATCTAAATCAGACCCTTGATTAAAATTTAAATTTTCTCTATCTGCCTCTAGAATCTCCGCTATATCTTCGTCGCCATTACTATTATCTAAAGCATTAGTCTGCTCTTGATTTATTTCTTTATCAGTAACCGAAGTACTGGCAATTTTGATATTATTATTTTCTTCCCCATTTTCTTCCGAAAACGTTTGATTAATAGTGCTAGTGCTAATATTTTTACCGAAATCAGGTACCAGGTCTTTTTCCGGCTTAATAATTTCTGAATTTTCTAAAATACCATAGTCATTTTTTTCTTTTACTTCTACCTCTTCTTTGGGTAAAAATCCTTTAAAAACTAAACTGTCATAACCGCCGCTGTAAATAACTGAATTTTCTTCCGAATAAATGTCTCTTTTCTCTCTTGGCAAAATATCAGGCCTATTCAAAGCCCTTTCCGGTCCCAGCCAGCTAGCTTGCTCTTGCATATTATTTATCGTGACATAATCTTCGCTGGGATAGAGATTGATAATTTTGATATTACCCTTAAATGCCTTTAATGATTTTTCCAGTATATCTATCGGTGATAAACCGGTTAATAAATAAACTACAACCAGACTTGTTAAAACAAAACGCCAGCCATAAATAAAAATGCTTTTTAGGCTGGTGTTATTTAATAGATAGCCTAAAATTTTTAAAAAAATTTTATTTGTAACTTTTTTTATTTTTTTTAGCATGGGAATCTTATTTCTAAAAAGAGAACATATCTTTTGTTTCTTTTATGGGAACTTGTTTTACCGGCGAAGAAAAGGGCTTATTTATAAAATAAATAATAAAAATATTAAGAAATAAAAAACTTAATAATATTATTAATATTAATAGCCAGGCTAATTTAAAAGTTTTAAAAAATAGCTTGATAATATTTAACTGCATTAATAATTTTTGTTTTCGTATATTAAAGTATCCTTTTACTTTTGTTTTCTTGTTGTGTTTGCTTTCACTTTTTTTATAATTTAAGACAGCTTGAGCAGTAGTCATCCAGGCAATATTGCAATAAACTTGCTTTCCCGGTATCTTCCCTGACCTAATTAATTGTCCAATATAATCAGCACTATAACCTGAAATTTTAGCAGCTTCTTTTAAATTAATTAGTTTTTTCTCGTCTATCATAAAATTATGCTAACATTAAATCTTCTCGGTAGTCGAGATTAAATTCTTATTGTATAAATCTCGGTATCCGAGATTTTTAAAAATCTACTAATATTATAACATTTTAAAGAGTTAAATAACAACTATTTTTTGATTATTATAAAATTTTTTAAAAATAATATTTTATAATAATAATTTAGCTTTTTTTTACATAATATTAGCCAATTTAAAAACTTCTATTAATTTAGCAATAATGTTTTAAATTTTTTTCCACATTTAATATATTTTTTAAATATTTTAATGTATAAACTGTAATTAATATGTGGATAAATTATAATCAAAATTTTGCTATTTCGGCTTGCCTTTTTAAGTTTAATGTGATAAATTATTAGAAATTTATTGGAGGGAATAAAATGGAAAAGTTAGACATTAAAAGGCGACGCCAAGATAGTTTAATAATACTTGTTCAGCAAAAAACTGTTGTCAGCATTATCTGTATTAGTGTACTTGCTCTTTTTCTCGGCTTTTATGCTGCCGAATTATACAATTCTGTCGTTCGTGTACATTATAACTTAGCAGGATTAATCAAATTCATTGCCATCTTCGGGCCTGGCATAACTATCTTTTTTCTAATTAATCGCAAACTTGGACTTTTTTTTAGATTTCTTGGCTGGTTCTGGGCAAGCGCGGTAACTTCTGCCGGCATTCTATTTATCTTTTGGCTTCATTAAAACAAAAAATTTGATCAAAAAAAACAGACCTGCTGTCTTTATCACATCAGGTCTTTTTTTATAAAAAAGTTTTAAATCAGGCTATTAATTACTAATTTTCTTTAATATCCATTAAAAAAATTCTATAAAACTATTTAAACCAATAAACCCATGCTGGCATAAACGATTAATAATAATTTTGGCAATTTAAAATACATCAAACTATAAGCAACTTCTTGCTTTAAAAATATCAAGTGGGTTAGGTATAGCTCCTTTCTTTATTTCTTCAACTCTCGTATTGCCTAATTTCTCGATAAAACAAGCTTCCATTTCCGGAGTAATTTTTATTGTATTAGGGTCAATGCCTACATCCTCCAAAGCTTTTTGCTGATCCGGCGATATGGGCAAGTCGCTTGCTGATTGCTGGTTAGAGATTGGGCTGGAGTCATTAGCAGGAGCGGTTTCGGTTGGCGTGACTTGCGTTGTTGTGTTGTTTTCGCTAAATAAGTGATTAAACATCATTCCTCTAATATT
>CAZXKB010000132.1:0-4621 GCA_964641285.1 uncultured Gammaproteobacteria bacterium
ATCACCAGTCTGGCCTTCGGTTGTTTCAGTAACTTCCCATGTCACTTTTGGCACGTTGTCAGGTACTTTGCCGTAAACTTCTTTAGCAAAATCCTCTACGATTTCCGGACGTCTCTGCTGCCACCACTGCTCTTTGGTCCCCTAATAATCAAAGGATAATAATTAACGGTCTATTATTTAGTATAGATAATTTAAACAACCCCATTAACTTAAATAAAACCCTGGATAAGCAAGGAAAAAATTTCCAATGGAATGCTAATGATAATGATAAAATATACTTTGATTATAATAATACAATTAATTATTATGACCTATATACAGCTAATCAAAAAATAATCACAGAAGACCAACGATCCAATAATTTCTTGCTTAAAAATGATAATCTTTATTTAGTAAAACAAAATAACCAATCAACCGAGTTAGAAGTTTGGAATTTTCATAATAATGACTTATTGGCTAACATAAATTTGCCTAACTCTTCTTATGTTTTTCTACATCCGGAACATAATCTAATTAACCTTTACGACCAAAAACACCAGCTTCTTTACCTAATTGACCCTTTATCTAATATTAAGCCTTTGCGTGAAACTATCAGCAATGTTAAAAAGACTTACTGGATCAACAACCAGCAATTGCTATATGCCAGTGATTTTGAAATTTGGATATTGGATTTGAAAAATTTAAATAAAACTTTACTTACCAGAATTAGTAAAAATATTAAAGATATTATCTGGCACCCTAGCAGCTATTATGTAATTTATTCTACTGATAATAATATCAACATCATTGAATTAGACCAAAGAGAAAAATATAATATCACTAAACTAATTGAGCTTGAGTTTATAAAAAATTTGTATTTGAATAAAGATGGTGATGTCTTATATTTCTATGCCAAAATTGGCAACCAGGAAGGATTATATAAATTAGCTATTTAGCAACATACAAAAACACGAATTAATCGAAAACTTTTTTTGATTCTAATTCGTGTTATTTTATTATTTTAGTATTTTATTATTATAATTTACAAATATGCTTTTGAAAATAATTATTCAATTCTGAACCAATGTCCTTTCTGTCCATGGCGTATTTCATCATGGCTTTTAAATAATTAAGCGGATCTCCGGTTGTCAACCACTCACCGCCCTCTACTTCCTTGGCGTAAAATTCACCTCCGGCCTTAATATATTTCCTAATAGCATCAGCTAACCAAAGCTCATTGCCTTTCCCAAGTTTAGTTTCTTTCAGCTTATTGATTATATCCTGGTTTAAAACAAATCGGCCGAACGAAGCAAATTTAGAGGGTGCTTCTTCAACTTTTGGTTTTTCGACAATATCTTCAAGCTGCATAGAACCTGGCTTAAGTTTAACCATGCCGTATTTATGTACTTCTGTTCGAGGAACTTCCTGGACCCCCATCATTAAATGACCAGTACGTTCAAATTCTTCCACCATTTGCTTAGTAAAGGAAACTTTTGATTTAACTAAATCATCGCCATAACAATAGATAAAGGGCTCGTCTTTAACCAGACTTTCGGCTGATAATACCGGGGTACCATTACCATACGAGCCTTTCTGTCTGATATAAATAAAATTGGCCATTTCCGATATTCTCATTATCTCTTTTAATTCTTTTTCTTTCCCGGAATTTTTAAGTTCCTGCTCCAGCGCCCAACTATGATCAAAAAAATCCTCTAAAGGCTTTTTGTCCCATTTGGTCACTAAAATTATATCTTCTATCCCTCCGGTTACAAGCTCTTCAATAATTAACTGAATAATAGGTTTGTCTATAATCGGCAGCATCTCTTTAGGCATTGATTTCGTGGCTGGTAAAAATCTTGTGCCTGAACCAGCTACCGCTACTATGGCTTTTTTTATTTTTTGCATTTTTTTACAAAAGTAAACAGACGACAAAAGCAATCTATTCACTACTTATTATTATAATATTTATAAATTTAATCTTAAGTCGTAAACTTCTAAATTTTCCACTTTCTTAAATATTTTAGCCAAGAAGCTATATGATACCTGGTCGGCTTATGCCACAAAAATTTATACCAAGGAACTTCCGCGCTTTGCCTGGTATGATTATGGATTATTTTCGCTTCCGGGCAGTAGATGACTTTCCAGCCTTTTTGCCAAAAATGGCGGCATAAATCCGTATCCTCAAAATACATAAAATATCTTTCATCGTATAAACCGACTTGTTTTAAAGCTTTTTGACGGCAAAAAAGAAAAGATCCTAATAGCCAGTCCACTTCACGGGTAGATTGATGATCAAAATCTTTCATTAAAAATCTATCTAAATCTTTACGCGCAAATTTCAATCTTCCTAAAGGAGTGCGACGATATATCGGGGTTAACAAACTATGCCATCGATAGCAAGAATCTTGAATAGTCCTGTTGGGATAAAATTGCTGCGGACCTGCGAGGCCAACTTCCGGGTTAGTTTCCATGAAATCATGCATTTTTATAAATGTATCAGCAAAAGCAATAGTATCCGGATTCATAACTGTAATATAATTACCCTGCGCTTTTTTAATACCGATATTATTACCGGCCCCCATACCTAAATTCTTTTCGTTTTGAATAAAAATAATTTCAGGATATTGCCAAGCAATAATTTCTCCAATACTATCTCCGGAATTATTATCAACGACAATAATTTCGTATCTTAAATCGCTAAAATCTGCTTCTTTGATCGATTTAATACAATTTAAGGTCAGCCCCCTGCTTTTATAATTTAAAATTACAATGCTGATATCTACCATATTATTAATTTTTTTACTATTTGCCAATATAAATTAAAAATCGGGTTAACCAGTTTTAATTTTACATCATCAATTTCCTGGTACCAAATTCTACCGGAAAACATTTTAACTATATCCTTATCTTTGGCTTTACGCAACTTTTGTGCTTGCCTTCTGCCTTGATGAATATACAGCCATTTCGAGGGAGTAAAAAAATATTTGTATACCTTAAACTTTTCTTTCAAATACCCAACTTTTATAGCAAAAAGCAACAACCCTAGCTCCATCATAATAAAAGCCGGAAAAATTAATAATAATGTTAAAAAATGATAATTTTTCTTTATTGCTAAAATTCTATTACGATCCATCCAATAATATTGCTTAATAGATTTGGCAAATTCATACTTATGATACACCACTGCTTGTGGCGCTAAAACACACTTAAGACCAGCCAGCCAAATCCGCCATCCTAAATCCTGGTCTTCATTATACATCCAAAATTCTTCATCAAAAAGACCTACTTTTCGTAGCACCCCCGATTTGTATAAAACAGCTGCTCCTGAAGGGTAAGCTATGTTTATTGTTTTAAATATGGCTTTATCTATTCTTTCTCTATATCCAAGGCTATAACCGAATCCTAAAAAATGAGTAACATTCCCTAGGCTATTAATTTTTTCTTTTTCTGGCCATAACATAAGCCGCGCCTGCACAGCTCCTGTTTTATCATCACTTTCCGCTACCTTGATTAATTCACTAACACAACAAGGCTCAATTATTGTATCCATATTGAAAAGAATAATATATTCATAGCCCAGCCCTAAGGCCAGCTTCATGGCATCGTTATTGCCTTTGGCAAAACCGTCATTATCTTTATTTCTAATAATTTCAGCTTCCGGAACCAACCTTTTAAGTAAATAAAAGCTTTCCTCGCTGGTTTCATTATCGGTAATAAAAATTTTTATTTCTCCCGAATAATCCTGCCTACGAATACTTTCTATACAATCAGCTAAGTAATTTTTGGCATAATCCTTGTAATTCGGAGATATGATAATAGCAACTTTTTTATACATATATCTATGTTTTGGCTTTACTTTTTAAATTAAGCTTATCTCCTATCCAGGCTATAGGCAGGCCCAGGAACCAAGCTAATTTTAAAATCCAATACTGCCAAGCCGGATGCCATTTTTTAAAATAAGCCAGCTGGCTATTGCGAAAATATTTCTGTTTTTTTAAGCTTGGCACCTGTTTAAAGCTCTGGCCAACATAATCAACGCATTGTGCCATCGATGTGTACCATACTTCTCCGCCGGTTTTATAAACCCGTCGGCAAAAATCAACCTCTTCGAACCAAAGAAAATACCGCCCGTCTAATTTACCAATTTTGTCGATGGTTTCTTTTCTAATTAATATAAACCCACCCCGGATTGAGTCAACTTTAGTCGGTTGGCGATAATCAAAATCAACCCGTAAATATTTATTTAAAATTCCTGGAAACAAATGCGGTAATTTCAAGACAATAGCTATCTGGTCCCAAACAGTCGGAAACCGGCGCACCTGCTTTACGGTATTGCCCCACTCATCAATTAAATGGCAACCAGCCGTACTGGCCTGCTTATTTTCTTTCATCCATTTTATCATATTAGCTAAAGTGTCAGGCCTTGCTTTCATATCAGGATTAAGCAATAAAATAAAATCGCCTTGAGCACTTTCAATTGCCTGATTATTAGCCTGGGCAAACCCCAAATTTTTATCATTAGCGATCAATTTAACCTGCCTAAATTCTTCTTTGACCATTCCGGTTGTACCATCAGCTGAATTATTATCTACGACAAAAACCTCAAAGCTAATATTGTTATCACTTTGATAAATAGCTTTCA
>CAZXKB010000133.1:0-7075 GCA_964641285.1 uncultured Gammaproteobacteria bacterium
TGTAAAAGCGGCGGCACTAGTATCAACCGTAACCCGAATATGGCTATATGACTCTTGTCCATATTGAATTGTGTTAGCTGTATTCAAATATGTTTGACCGCACACCATCCTTAATGGATTCCCGGAAGTGTCTTCAATTGAACTTGCGGAGCTTACAATATTATCAACATAATGCTTGGTTGCAGCCTGCAAATTCTGAGTTGGATCAGCCGGCAAGGTTAGCGCCCCAGTCATAGTGTCTCCGCTTTTAGCGACAAAATCATCATCCAAATTATTCCAATCGTTCACATCTAAGTTATCTCCGGTTAGTTTATTATAATTACCGGTTAGGGCGCTGGCAATACGCGACAATTCTGGGCCAAAAATAAAAAAACCGCTAATAAGCACTATAATAAGCGCAAAAATCGCGGCTGTTAATTGAACTTTTAAAAATTTATTTCTTTTGCTCATATCATTATTATAACATTATTTCTTTATATATTTCAATTATACCAAACTTTTAATAAATTCACAAATTCTAATTCGCATGCGCCCCATCATTCGCATGTGCGGCATTTGTAGCGCCGCTTTCGCGAAGCGAAAAAACATACATTCGTAGTGGGGCTTTCGCGCAAGCGAAATCACACTATGTCGGCAAATTCCTTTTCAGTCTTATTATAATAATAAAAACCCCAGACAAGCAAAAAAAGGCAAGCCAGAGATGAAATTCCCAGAAGTTCCCAGTTAATGGGAAAATTACCCAAAAGCGCGGCTCGGGCGGCTTTAATTACCCCTGTCATGGGATTCATGGCTAAAAACCAGGACCAAATCCCGGTTATTGAAGCCGGATAAATAACCGGCGAGACAAAAAGCATAAGCTGAATAAAAAAGGGCAGAACATAACCAACGTCCCTGTATTTAACATTCAAAGAAGCTAAAAACAAGCCTAAGCCCAAGGCGGCTATGAATGTTATTATTACCAACAGGGGTAAAATTAAAAGGCCTGATAAATGCGGGCTATAACCATAATAGACCATTAATCCGATTAAAATTACAGAAGCAATCAAGAAATCAACAAACTTGGTCATGGTGGCTGAAATCGGCAAAATAATACGGGGAAAATACACTTTAGTAATAATTGCCCTATGGCCGACAAAACATTGGCTGATTTGCGTTAGCGAACCGGAAAAAAACTGCCACAGCAATAAGCCGACATAAACAAAAATCGGATAAGGAATGCCGTCAGACGGCATTTTGGCCAGCTTGCCGAAAAAGATGCTAAAAACCACCATAGTGATCAAGGGCTGGAACACGGCCCAAGCCACACCAATAGCGGTCTGCTTATATCTGACTTTTAAATCCCGCCAGGTAAAAAAATATAAAAGCTCCCGATACTGCCATATCTCCTTAAGGCTTTTAAAACTAAAATTATTTTGCGGCTTAATTATGGTGATTTTTTCATTATTCGCTTTCATTCAAATTTTGTTTTATTTCAGATATTAAATACTCAACTTGCCTGTCTTCAGGACTAATCTCCTGGGCTTTTGTCGCGTATTCCAAGGCTTTATTATAATCATCCAATTCAATATATAACATCGCTATCTTATTATATATTAAAACATATTTTGGCCACAATTCCAACGCTTTTTGATAATATATTCCTGCTTCTTGATAATCAGTTAATTTTAAATAAGCATCGCCTAGCCCAATATAATTTTTTACCATTTCCTGCTCAATTGCTTTTTCATGGTCCTGATTTAAATAGGGATGATCTAAATTCGGCAATTTAGTTAAAGCTTGGATAAAATTATTAATAGCTGAATTATGTTCGCTCTTTTTATTATACATCTTGGCTAACTCGTAGTAATTACGCGGCATTTCCGGGCTATAGGCAATTAATTTTGTAAAATTTTCTTCTGCTAATTTATAATTATCCACGTTTTTCTCATTGGCTAAAGCCGTATAAATTTTTGCTCTGGTAAATAAATTTGCATAATTATTGTCCGGAGTATTGTCTAATATGGCCGCCAATTTTTCTTCGCCATATTTTCTAAACCTAGGGTCAGTAAAATTATCCAGCCAATCTGCCATAATATTGGCAAATTCACGGTCATAATAGCTGTATTCTGGGATATTTTCTTTAATAAAATTAAATAAATCTATTGCGGAAAAATACTGATTGTAGAGCCGGCTTTCCCTTATTTCCAAAAAGTAATGATCGGCTGTTATTTTTCTGATTTCTTTATTTATTTGATAAAATACTCCAATTCCAGCCAATATTATTAATATTAACTTTATAATTAGAATAATTTTAGAAGGCTTTTTATTCTGTTTAGCTATATTGTTAATGTTTGCTTGAATTAATCTTTGTCTTTCAGAAACAACATCGCTATTAACCGTTTTGGTTTTATTAATAATAATGACAATGGCCAAGAAAATCCAAAAATAAACTAAGGCAGTAATATTGTGATATTGAAATTGGAGAAAAATTAAATAGCTGGTTAAGGACCAGAAAACAGCGTAATTTATCCATTTTTCTTTGTTTTGCCGAATATTTCTTATTATTAATGAATAAAATAGGTAGAGTAAGGCGCCCCAAGCAATAAGCCCGACCAGTCCCTGGGTAAGCAGTATATCCAACCACATATTATGCGCCCGGATAGGCTGAACATTAACATTATTCGGCACTGCCCATTCCGGCAGATAATATTTTACTAAAACTTCCCCTTGGGTTTCCAGGCCATAACCGAATATTGGTCTTTCCTTTATTGCTTTTATACTGGCTTGCCAAAACTGCAACCGCGCGCTGCTAGAACCGGATTGAATAGTAATTAAATTGCTAATTTTACTTTTTAAAACCCAGGAATTAGAAAAACTTATGAAAATAAAAATGGCAACAACAAAAAGTAACAATGCAATATATTTATTTCTTTTAGAAACTACCTCTAAGAGGTCTTTAGACCTCTTAGAGGTAGCTAAAATAAAATATAATAAAACGACTACTAATCCTCCTCCCAACAGGCCGAGCCAAGCGCTAGAGCTATAAGACGAATAAAGAGCTAAAATCTGAACTATAGCTATAATAAAAATAATAATTTTAGTAAATATTTTTTTGGCCTTAACTAAAAGATAGGCGCCAAGAGGCAAGGTCAAAATTAAAAAAGACCCCAAGTGATTGGGCTGGCCAAAAGTTGAAGTAGCACGGAGCTGGGTTGATTCAGACCAAATAATAAAGTCGTAACCGGTTGCCTGAATTAGGCCGTAGACACTAACCAGAAAGGAGGATAATACGGCTGACCAAATAATTTTATTAATCCCCTGTTTATCTTTAATATTAATAAGAAGTAAAAAGAAAAAAACAACAATATATAAATAGGTTTCCAGCCCTTGCTGGCGTTCATAAAGTCCGACAAAGCTTAATTTTAAATCTATGGAAAAAATAAATGATAAGAATAAAAAAGCAATAAAAAAAATTATAATGTAATTAGATAGTAAGACAATTCTTAAGTATTTGCCACTAATAAAATTTTTAAAAAAAGTAAAAAATAAAAGCAATAAAACCAATATTTGAAAAAGTACAATCTTGTTTAATTCAAAAACATTATTTGTTTTTAATATATAGGCAAAAAACAAAGGCGTTAAAAAAACAATAGCTACAATATTAATTGATATTATCAGCGATAAAATTTTATTTACACTACTTTTAGGCATGTATTTATTATACTATTCAATAAAAAAAACTCAAAATAAAATTCAGACCGCTCAAAGAGGGTCTGAATTTTATAGTAAAATCTTAGAAAAAAATTACATCCCGGCCGGGGTGGCGGTATGCGCACCAACTACCAGCCCTCCAGTTTGTGCACCAAGACAATAATCAATCGTATAACTTGCGCAGGTGTTAGCCGCTCCATCACACGCTGAGCCATCTGAATTTGTTGATTCATAATAATATGAACCATTAGCTGTTGTACAAGTAGGTGTGTTGTCAAGCGGGAGCGGTGCCGTAGGGATAGTGCTTAAAAAAGTATTAATTGTCGGCTCTCCAGCATCACCATCACAACCGTCGGCGCCAGCGCTAGCACCAGCATTTAAAGCGGTAGTAATCAGTGCCGCCGGGGTTTGAACTGGATAGCCATTACAATCATTGTAAAATAATTCCATTGCCGTTTGCATTTGCTTAACATCAGCTACGCGCTTGGCATCTCTTGCTTTTTGCCGAGCGTTATTTAGAGCCACTACTGCTAAAGTTGATAACAAACCAATAATAGCAATAACAACCAACAACTCAATTAGAGTAAAACCTTTTTGTTTTTTCATATTTCACCTCCGATCTAAAGTTTCACACTTACTGCCTTAATTCTAGAAATTAAAGCAACAAACATGAGGATTAAATTAATAATAAAATGGTTAAAATATATTTAAAAACCACTTATCCACATTATAACATAAAATGAGCAAAAAATCCATAAAAGGGTAAATAAAAATAAACACTATTTTAAATCAATAATCAAATTTACCAACCCCTGATAACTTGCATACCCTCAAGCTCCAGGGTATAAACTACGGCATATTGAGTGCCGTCGCTTACATAGCGGTAAATATAAGTATCATCGCCTCCATTGGCTAAATCCAAATTATTCGGATTCTTGGGGTCTTTGGGCATATACTCCATATACGGACGGCTACCGCTAGTTAATTCAGTATTTAAGGTATTATTATAGCACCAGGAGCCATCACCGTCATTATTGCCGACATTAGCTCCATAATCCGGTTCCCCGCTATCCCAAGTGCCACATATTGGATATTCTAAATTATCATCATAATAAAGGTTTATAGCTGTCCTTAATTGAGCCATATCGCCTTTTCTTAAAGCATCCCGAGCTTTAATTCTGGCTGAATTAAGGGAAACGATAGCAAAGGAAGATAAAATCCCGATAATACTAATAACTACCAATAATTCTATTAAAGTAAAGCCTGTAAAATTTTTAAAATACTTTATTTTGCTATACTCCATAACTGTTAATATAACTAATCTTATTATACCATAATTAAAATTGTGAGGCCATGTTATACATAGGCATAATAATAGCCGCGACCATAAAGCCTACGGCTACTCCCAGGATAACCATAATAATCGGCTCCATCAAAGTCATTAAATTGGCGACAATATTATTAATTTCTCGGCTATAAAAATCGGTAATACGTGATAAAATTACATCCAACCGGCCGGTTTTTTCGCCAATACTCATCATTTGCGATACCATATTAGGTATTTCTTTGCTATTCACAAAAACAGTAGAAATTGAATTGCCGTCTTCCACTTCTTTTTTAGTTTCAGTTATCAAATTCTTATAAACATAGTTATTGACTACTTCCGAGGTAATTTCCAAGCCCTTGGAAATATTAACTCCCCCGATTATTAAGGTCTGCAAAGAGCGGGTAAAGCGGACCAGATAAATCCGCTGAAATAGCTTGCCAAAAATAGGCAAATGCAGTAGAGAAGTGTCAATAATCTTTTTGCCGACAGGCATTTTAACAAAAAATCTAATACTAATCGCTAATCCTACTAATAAAACCAACAATAACCACCAATAATTAGATAAAAATCCGGAGGTAGCAATTAACACTTTAGTGGCCATAGGTAATTCTCCGCCGGTTTCTTCCATTACGTTTGTTAATTTAGGAACGACTGACACCATCATGACAACGCCAACCACGCCTAAACCGGATAAAACAAAGACGGGATAGATCATGGCGCCTTTAATCTTGCTGGTCATGTCAAAGTCTTTTTCTAATTCATCGGCTAAATAATTTAAAACCTCGTCTAATTTGCCCGAGGATTCTCCCGACTTAACGACATTAATGTAGAAATTGGAGAATATTTTCGGCCGTTTAGCCAAGGAATCAGAAAGTTTAGCGCCACCATCAACTTCATCGGCAATTTCCGAAACAACGGTTCTAAGTTTCGGATTTTTTGTCTGCTCCGCCAATAACCTTAATGACTCAACTAAAGCCACATTAGCTGAAACTAAAACGGAGAACTGTCGGGAAAAAATAACTAAATCTTTAGCTTTTATTCTGCCGAAAACAAATAAAGATTTTTTTCCGCTCTTAATCGCTTCTTCCTTAAGGGAAATAATCACTAACTCCTTGTCCTTTAAGGTATCAATGGCCAAATCTTCGGACGCGGCTTCTACCAAACCGGAAATAATTTTTTTGTCCTTGTTTAATGCTTTATACTTATAAACTGCCATAGATTAGTAATTAAAAATTCGGAGAAATAAATTACAAATTATTCGCTATTAAGAAATATGAAAAAATTATATTTTAACTAGTTATTTTCCTGTTTAATTTCCCCTGATCTAACTAAATCCTCTATTGATTTTTCCATGCTAACCATGCCTTCCCTTCTTGAAGTCTGAATTATGCTTTCAATTTGGTATAATTTCCCTTCTCTTATTAATGATTTAACGGCTGAGTTAACAAGCAAAAATTCACTGGCTAAAATTAAACCGCCGCCTCGTCTGGGAAATAATCTTTGGACTAATAACCCCGATAAAACATCGGCCAAACTATAACGAGCCGCCTCCTGGGAAGAAGTAGCTGCTGCCACATTTAAAATTTTCTTAATAGCACTAACCGAATTATCGGCATTTAACTCTAATATTACCAATGAATTACCAGCAGCTAAATCCAATATAATAGGCACAGCTTTAGTAAAATCCTCTGTTATTTCACTAATGTAAAGCAAGTCGATATCTTCGTTCAGGCAAAACTCCAAGCCATCTTCCAACGTCTTAACATCACGGCCAATCTGCCTTTGATTAATAATGCTTTTTTTACTGACAAATTGATATTCAACGGGGTTTTCTAGAGTAACAATATATCTATGCCGGCTTTTATTAACCTCTTCAATAAAGGAAATAGCCGTGGTTGTCTTGCCCGAGCTATAAGAACCGGCTATCACTAAAAGCCCTGCTTCTAAATTAGTAAAAGTAGTTAAGGTCTGGGGTAATTTTAAATCGCTAAAGCTCCTTATTTCTGCCGGGATATAATGAAGAGACATGGCCGGCAAGCTTTTTTGATAAAAGATATT
>CAZXKB010000134.1:0-10036 GCA_964641285.1 uncultured Gammaproteobacteria bacterium
AAAATATTTTAAATTAATAAAAAATAACAACTGCCTATTATCAAGTTTCTTTCGTATCTCGCTTCTTCCTCAATCCCTCTAATGCCCTTAATGCTTCTATGGGTACCGCGAAAATTACTGTATTGGATTGGTCAGACGACAAGTCATTAATAGACTGCAAGGTTCTCAAATGTAAGGCTCCGTCCGCAGATGATAACATTCTCGCCGCTTTAGACATATTCTCAGCAGCCATCACCTCGCCTTCAGCTTTTATTATAACTGCTCTCTTTTCTCTTTCCGCTTCAGCCTGTTTGGCAATCACCCTTTCCATTTCTTCTGGCAAACTAACGTCTTTAAGCTCGACATTATTAACTTTTAATCCCCATTCGTCAGTTTCTCTATCTACTATCTCTCGGATTCGTTCAGCGATTTTATCACGTTGGGCTAAAAGTTCATCTAAAGAAGCTTCTCCGACAATATTGCGCATAGTAGTTTGAGCAAACTGAGTAATCGCATAACGGAAATCCTCAACTTCAATTATGGCTTTATCAGCCGCCATAACCTTATAATAAATTACTGCATTTACTAAAACTGAAACATTATCTTTGGTTATGGCTTTTTGGTCAGGCACATCAACTGCCTTAACGCGCATATCAACTTTTCTGTAAGTTTGAAAAATAGGGATAACGATCCGCCAGCCCGGATTCATTATACCGCTATAACGGCCCATAGTAAACTTTACGCCACGCTCATACTGATTGATCTGTTTTAAGCTAATGAGAACTATAAATAGAATAACCCCCAAAATTGTAAAAAATACTTCCATATATTTTATGTTAATAATTATTAAAAATGCTTTTAGACTCTATTATTCTTTGATTATAAATTCATTGGAATAAATTATTTTATATTTTCTCTCCATATCAGACCAGACAGCACTAGTTGCTCTGTATTTACCAGCTTCTGCCTGCCTCACCTCTTCTGAATGATTAAATATATCGCAAATAAGAATAGTCTGGGGCCAAATAAAACCACTCTTCTCGCCAGGTTGGATCGGCTGGCTATATTTACATTCGGTAAAGCACGAACCACCGCATCTCCATACTGGCTCAACAGCCATCCAAGCACCGTCTTCCCATTTCTCGATTAAACCGACTCCGTAATTATTGCCCAAAAATCTCTTGGATTTTATATTAATTGATGAAGTGGCCTGTTGGACAACCGGGTTCTTGGCGCTGTTAGTTATATAAATCTTTACAGGTTCGCTTAATTTGTATTCACATTTATCTGTACTAATATTCAACTTAGACGCCGATATAGGCTTTACTAGCGATTCATAATTACGTTTCCGTAATAATCCCCATTCTAAAAATACTAATAATATTAATAAAAAGATAAATACAAAGGGAAATATAACTTTTTTATACGCTAGCATAATTTTGTATTAAAAACTAATTTAACCTAAGCTTTATTTGCATAATTTGTGTTCTTATTATCTTTTTTATGCACCTAATTTATTATTTCAAAATCATCATCTTCGCCTGATTTCAGTTTTTTTAATTCCAGATTTTTTACCAACTCTAAATCTTCCAGCTTATTCATCTTTAAATATCTATTGGAAAAAGTATACAGAACATTCTCTATATATAGCGCCCTTTTTACGGTATTGTCGTAATAACTATAACCGCGCCAATAATCGCTATCTGCCGGCTGTCCTCCGTCCGAATGATCAATCCTGCCTTTGAGCTCAAAACCATTCTTATCTACTAAAAACACAGCCGCCCCACTGAAAGTAAGCTTACCCCAACTACGGCCATCCAATGACTCCCTGATGGAAACCGGAATTGAAAGCAAATTTTTATCGCGGGAAAATAGAAAAGCTTTATGGTCACGTAAAGCAATGGAATCACTACCGGCATCGCCCATAATATAAGTATCAATTTCCTCAGGGTCACTGACATTGGAAACATCAAAAAGCGACAATTTAAGTCCTTTAGTACTTATCCCTCCCCATTCGCTCTCGGCAGTATCCTTGCCTAAACCGATTAAAGTATTATCATCGTAAGGATGCAAATAATCAGAATAGCCGGGAATTTTTAGTTTACCCAACACTTTGGGATTTTTAGGATCAGCCAAATCAATCACAAACAACGGATCCATTTGTTTAAAGGTTACCAAATAAGCCCTATTTTGCATAAAACGCACTGAATAAATGCGCTCATCCTCGGCTAAGCCCTCCAAGGCTCCTACCATTTTTAAATCCCCGTCCAATACATAAAGGTTATTATAGGATTTACGGCTCTCTTCCTCGTATCGCGACCAGGTTCTGCTTTTGGTGGTGGCTATGCGGAAATAACCGTCTCTTTCGTCCATGGAAAACTGGTTTAAAACCTGGCCAGTAACTTCGCCAAAGGTCTTATATTCTAACATGTTTTTATCGATGGCAATTTTATGAATAACGGTCTTTTCTAATTCCTTGGAAATATCTTCGTATTTCTGCTTCATTTTTTCTTCTAGCTCTTTCTCCAGTCGTTCCTGTTCCTCTTCGCTTAAAGTGCTGATAAAACGCTCAATTATCTGCATTATTTTTCTTCTTTTTTCGTCCGGAGTTAAAATATAATTTTCCGCCTTCTCAATTTTGATAATTTTATCCCGCTCTTTCTCTGAAAGCAAGGGGTATACCATCTCTCTGATTACTTCCATCTCCAGCTGATATTCGCTAATATATTTTGTATAAGTAATATAAATATTGTTCTGTGATACATACATATTCTGGTTTCCAGATAAAAGATATACTTCGCCGTTTATTAATTCGCTAGCATCTTTTACGTTAACGGCGGTTACAGTAGTAAAATTATATGAATTGTAAGGAATGTCGAAATAATACACTTCAGGGGTAAAATATCTGTCTTCAGCCGCACTTGAGTTCGCCAAAACTTCTCCATTTTCAATTATTCTCGGGATAATTGGCTCTCCGTCAATATAGTAAAAATTATAATTAGATGTGACAAAATAGACATAGTCGCCAATCATTCTTGAATTTAAATAATTGCCTTCAAAATCTAAATCTCTAACCTGCTTGGGGTTCTTTCTGTCCTTAATGTCAAACACTTTAAGATAGGTGTAATTACTGCGCCGCCTAAATCTCTTATAAATTTCGGTCTGATAAAACACATCATCCCGCCCGTAAATAGCTAAATAATCATCATTGATATAAATATCATGCGGCCTTGATTTGAATTCTATTTTAGCTAAAATATTGGCTTTATCAGCCGGATAAGCATCCACGATATACAAATCATTTTTAGCCACGGCATAAATATATTTACCGTCAGTCTTGATAATATCAGCTTCGTCAACTCCTTCCACCTGTACATTGGTCTGGGAAAAATCCTGCGAGCCTCCCATGCCAGTAGCTTGACCAACGGTAGCTTCAGCTTCGCCCGCTTCCATGGTTTTGGCGGCCATTGGCGCTACCTCTTCTAAATCCATATTTGCAACAGAATCCACTTCCATCCCCCCCCAAGTATCCACACCTAAGCCGCGCATAACTGATGAGGAATAAGTGCTGACACTGCTCTGTTCTAAAAATTCTTTAAGCTCTTCAAAATTGTTAAATTTTTTAATCTTATTCTGAACCGCCAACTGTTGGCTTACGGAAACACCTACTGCTTGGCTTATCTGCTCTGTTGAAGTGCTAATACTTGTTGATTGTTCGCCAGGACTAATCGGCGGTTTTATTGGCTCTGTCTTTTTTACGATCAAAGAACAGCCGGATAAAACAAAAGTAAATGCAAAGATAATGACAATAGATTTAATAAAAAATTTATTTTTCATAATATTTAATTATTTACATTATAAATTAATTATTATAGTTACCGGCCCGTCATTGATTAATTCCACTTCCATCATGGCTCCAAATTCCCCGGTTTCTACTTTAATCCCTTGCTCTCTTATATATTTAACGAATCTTTCATAAATTGGTATTGCTTTTTCCGACTTGGCCGATTCTATAAAAGAAGGCCGATTGCCTTTCTGGGAGTCGCCGTACAAGGTAAATTGCGAAACTACCAATATTTCCCCCTTAACGTCTTTGACCGATAAATTCATCTTTCCAGCCGAGTCTCCAAAAATCCTTAAATTAATAATCTTTTCAGACATTTTTTTTATTACTTCTTCCTTGTCATCCTGATGCACTGCCAATAACACTAATAAACCCCTATTAATCTGACTAACTACTTTACCGTCAATACTAACAATGGCGTTCTTCACTCTTTGAACTACAACTCGCATACTTTATAAATTTTAAGTACTAAGTTCCCCGCCTGCCACTTTTTAATTCATCTTTAACGAAAAAATAAATATTTATAGCCTTTAGGTTTTATAGTCATTTTATAATGGCGGGCAAGTAAATCCTGAACAAATTATAATTTTCAAAATCAAAATTAATTAAATAAACTTTTGAGCATTGGAAAATTGGAATTTATGATTTGTTTAGAATTTTGGATTTAGAATTTCTCATTCACTAAAAGCTCCGGCATCCATCTCCATCCACTCATTACTACCTTCATCCCACTTATAGGCAATCAACTTATAGCTTTTTTCATCTTCACTATAAACATAATCCACAGCTGTTTCTGAGCCAATACGTCGAGAGTAAATAGTTTTTTTGTCAAGCACCACTGGCTTAATAATATACTCCAGCCTGATTCTGCCTAAAGGCCCTTTAAATTCTATATATTCTATATTAATGCCCCCTTCTTCATCCAAGTGAGTTTTGCCTTCATTTTCAACAGTGAAGTTATCTTTGATATTGCCTAATATATTTTGCCATTTTTCCGGTGTCATAAAATAATTTAAAACATTTGAATATAATTTGTAGTATTTGAATTATTCTAATAATATACCGCCTGGGTTTCCATGTCCCGCTTGCGGTTGCGGGCTACTGTTTCTGTTATTAAGCCTTCCTTTAATAATTGACTGATTGAATTATTCATAGTTGTCATGCCTTCGCTCTGGCCGGTTTGAATAATAGTATTAATTTGCGGTATTTGATTATTCCTAATTAAGTTAGCCACTGCCCTATTATTTATCATTATCTCCCGTGCTACCACCAGGCCACTGTCCTTCTTCGGCAATAGCTGCTGAGCAATTACGGCGCGCAGAACCGAGGCTAGCTGGCAGGCTATTTGGTGCTGGTTTTGAGGTAAAAAATAATCAACAATTCTTTCTACGGTTTCCGCCGCTGTGGCTGTATGCAAAGTCGACAATACTAAATGTCCGGTTTTAGCTGCGGTTAAAGCGGCGGTGATTGTTTCCAGGTCGCGCATCTCTCCTACCATAATCACATTGGGATCCTGACGCAAAGCGTACTTTAAGGCTAAGGCAAAACTTTTTGTATCCCGACCTAATTGCCTTTGCTCAATTATGCTCTGCTTTTCAGTAAAAGCATATTCAATCGGATCTTCAATAGTGATAATATGCGCTTTTCTTTCCATGTTAATTATGTCAATCATAGCCGCTAAAGTTGTTGACTTGCCTGTGCCTGACGGCCCGGTAACTATAATTAAACCGTCTTTTAGGTGGGTCAATTTATAAATAATTTCATTAAAACGAATTTCTTCGGGCTTAGGTACAAGTTGAGGTACCAAGCGGGCGGTTAAACCGAGTTTACCTTCCTGATAATGCAGATTAATTCGAAAACTATGGTTAAAAAAATCCATAGATAAATCTAAATCCCTTCTCCTTTTAAATCTCTCCTTGGTATTTTTATCTAAAATGGAAAAAATAGCATACTTTAACTCACCCACAGGTATGGCCTTATCGCTTATTTTTATAAGCTCCCCGGCTACCCGCAGAGCTGGCACGCTGCCTTCAACTAAATGCAAATCTGACGCCTTTTTAGAAATCGCTTGCTTAAAATAATAAGAAAGATTCATTAAATTAGTAATTAGAATTAAGAATTAAAAATTTGGATTATATGGCTATTATACCATTAATTACAGCTAAAAACCAAGCTACTGATTAAAAACTAATAATTCCTGCTAAACTCACAGCCGCAATAATCCTGCCTATACAAGCCCAACTTTTTCGACCAATCCACTGACTTTTTAAAACCGTCTTGTTTTTTAAAATCCTTACCTAAAAATTTAACCCGATATTTTAAGGACAAATTATTTCCTATTTTACTAATAGCCGAAGCGTCTTTATGCGGACTAACGGTCAAGGTAGTGGTAAAAAGTGTAAAGCCTTTATTTTTAGCGATTATAGCCGTATTTTCCAGTCTATCTTTATAACAAATTAAGCAGCGCCCCCCTCTTTCTGGGTCATTTTCATGACCTTTTACTCTCTTTAGCCACTGTTCGTGGTCATAATCGCCAACAATTAAATTCAGCTTAAATTTAAGAGCAATTTCCTTGACTTCAGCCAATCTTTTTTCATATTCGCTTTGGGGAAAAATATTTGGGTTATAAAAATATAGGGTTACCTCATGCTCCTGCTTTAACAAATGACTCACATAAGCACCGCAGCCAGCACAGCAAATATGAAGAAGAAGTCTATGTCTTTCTTGTTCTGAATTTTTTATAAGCATAAATTAAAGCCAAAATAATTCCAACCAAAGCTGCTAAAAAATCAAGCTTATTAACATCCCGCCCCGGAATATAGATTTGAATATATTCACTTAAACCGGAGTAAATTGCGCTTATTAAAAAACTTACTAAACATATTAATTTCAGCCGCTTACTTTTATCACTACCCAAGGCGTATACTATCAAATAAGCCAAGACGCCGAATAAAACGGCGTGTACTGCCTTGTCATAAAAAGTAACCTCATAGCCTTTATAGGATGGCATCGGCGCGCAGATTAAAATAAAAATCACCACGGCCCAACAAAAGGTTAGATATAATCTACTAATAGTGTTCATAAAAATTTTTCCTTTTACACCCCCTCTTAATCTCCCCCTTAGTAAGGGGGGGGGGAACTTTGCTACTATTACTAACTTAATATTCCCCACTGCTTTTCTCCCCTTGCTAACCACCCCCTGCCTGCCCCGCTGCGCGGTGCGCGGCCGGGGTGCCGCATTCGCTCTTTATTTAATTCGCATGCGCGCTCCCGCCCCTCGCGAGGAGCGGGATAGTGGCGCGTTTTATCACGGCTTTTCCCGCTAGGGAAAATAACGTCAAATTAGTTCTTAGCCAAATTTTTATTGATGCATCGCCTTTAAAATCAATATTAATTTGACAAAAAATTTCTTATAATTTATAATAATAGCAGAAAAAAATTACAATTAATTATTTAATATATGACCAAGAAAGTAACTATTGATAGCTTAGGAACTATGATTAAAAAGGGATTTGATGGCGTTGATAAACGGCTTGATGGCGTTGATAAACGGCTTGATAAACTGGCAATTGGACACAAGGAACTAAAGCGCGACATGGAAGAAATTAAACTAAAATTCGCTTATACTGCCTGGCAGATTGACCTTGAAGAGCTAAAAAAACGAGTGGCAAAAGTGGAACAAAAAATAGGTATTAAAAAATAACAATCATTTAGAAATAGAGTTAAAAATCTTATCCGTGCCCGGGATAGGATTTTTTATTTTCCCCCTCAAAAACCACCCCTAGCCCCTCCTTGGTAAGGAGGGGAAAACGTTGCTGACTAACACGTCCATTTTATATCCTTTGTTTTTCTCCCCTTGCTAACCATCCCTAGCCCCTCCTTGGTAAGGAGGGGAAAACGGTGGGAAATATTACAGATGTACCATATCCACCGTATTCCTCCCCTTACTAAGGGGAGGTGGCCGTAGGCCGGAGGGGTCCACTGTCCGATCTCCACCTTCTTCGCTACGCTCAGAATGACAAATTGAATTATTGGGTTATTGAATTATTGGATAATTAAAGAATAAATCTTCATAGCCTGCAATCCTATATTCCACAGGGCGGAGTTTATCCCAATGAATATCGTAACCACTATGAAACCCTCAAAAAACTACATGAATTTTTTGTTTAAAAGAATTCTATTCTTTCGGTTGCACCATTCTATACCGCACAAATTAATTATTCTTTTATAAATAACTATTATAATTATTTTTATCTTAGGCAACGAAAATCAACAACTGTATTATTAAAATTAATAATTAACCCTTTTCTGCATCTATAATATTGCATATATTTCGAAAAACGTTTTAACAATAACTCATTTAAATCATTTACCGCGACAATGGATATTAATAAATTGTTTATTTTGAAAAATCTAACTTCTTTTTTGTTATAAATCTTACCCTTGTAATTCAACTCTAGTTGTTTTATCCATTCAAAATTAATATTATTATATTTAAGTTCATCCCAAAAAGCACGCCTGTACACTTGGTGAAAATATCCAGGCCCTAATAATTCTAAAATTTCTTGACTTATGGCCAAAAATGGTTGTATTAGAGTCTTGTCTTCATGAAATAAGTTTGCTTTATTGATGTCAAAATTAGAATTTAAGACTTTTGTTTGGCTAACATTATTTGGAAACGCTTTGATATAAATTTCAGTTCCCCCAAAATTAATTAATATTGCTAATTCTAAACCTGTTACTTTTAAATAAGAAATGGTTTGCGCCTGATGTAAGGCAAAAATTTCCGGCACTGCTTTTAATTCTAAAATTATCTTGTTTTCTACGATTAAATCAGTTTTATAAAGCCCGACTCTATTGTCTTTATATAAAACTTCATATTCTTTTTGTTTCTCAACATTCAACTTTTTTTCCATTAAAGCATCACGCAAAATATCTTCATAAGTTTCTTCATCCCAATTACCAGTAACATTGTTGAAAATATCAAAGACAGCACCTCTTATTAAATATACTAATTCTTTTTCATGCATAAACTACAAAGAAAAACTACGAGAATCATTCTTATTAAGAACTGCAAGAACCTCTTTTGTAATAGAATAAAACCTAATATCTATTATAAACACTAATACTGCATAAAATTCTTATTCTTTTAAACAAATAATTCGTGTAGTTAATTACTTATCAATCCTTAACGCAACGAACAGAAAAGCTATTGGCCTTAGTGTGGTCGACCTGATCGAAAGCGGCATACTCGTAGTCCAGGGCGCGGAACCAAGCATCGCCCGCATCGTACTGAGCGGACGACCAAAAGTAGCCGTAGTCGGCGCGATCGTAGTAGGTACCGCCGACGTAGACACCTGCCGGGTAGCCGGTCCAGTTGCTGGCATTAGTGGCTCCTTCGTTGGGCGAAGTCCAGGGAGGAATGCCGGTATCTTTTAGGGCGCCGCCGTCCGTGCCCAGACCGGGAAAATCATCAGAGGAACAGTCGGTATAATCGGACGGAATATGCCAGCCAGAGGGACAGATGCCCTGGATTTTGGCGCCGCAGCCCGTGGCGGTTGTCGCGCCGTTCATCATCGTGTCCCAATCATACAATCTTCCCCAGGGGGAACCGCAGCCGGCCGGGTTACAATAATTGGTAATGCCGGTTTCGCAGTCGGGTTTATAGATTGTACGCAAATTTTCTCCCAGCCAGCATTGCGAGCCGTAAGTGGCTGTCATTTGCACAGTCGTATAGTTGTCGCCGCAGTAGGTTAAGGTATCCCCGCAAGTCCAGGCGGCGCTTGCTACTTTGCCAATATCAACCGCGCTGGCATCAATGCCGGTATTCGTGGTAATAGCCACAAAGCGCCAGTCAGTGTCTATAGTAGAAGCAGCACTGCCGTCTACATAAATAGTCGGGTCAACAAAATTATTAACGGTAATCGTGCCGGTAGCAACTTCTATGTTAGCCGTGCCGTTTAAATCAATGATTTTTGAGGAAGGAGCGGCTGAAGAAAGAGGAGAAGCCGAATAAGCGCCAATTTGCATTGTTCTGGCCCCTACTTTGTACAATTTCGTTATTTCCCCGGCATTCAAAGTTCGGTTATAAAAACGGATTTCATCCAGCATCCCGTTAAAATAGGTAGTGTCATTAGTGCTGTCCGCTTTAACCCAAAAAGCAACTGTTTTAACTCCGTCATAGACATTACCGGCATCCACATAATCATCCAC
>CAZXKB010000135.1:0-11723 GCA_964641285.1 uncultured Gammaproteobacteria bacterium
ATTTTTAAATTATCATAAACCGGTAATATCTCAAAAAGTATTTGCTCATTGGCAAATTTAATAAATTCATGTTTCTCTTGAGCCGTCCGTTTTAATAGATTCTGATAATCAGCTAAGGCCCGCTTATATTTATACTCAAGCTCGTCATATCTTTTTTGCAGACTATCTATTTTAACTTTTCTTCTGCTATCTGTTGTCTGTTGCCTGTTGCCTTGTTCATCTTGTTTTCTCATAAATAATTTAAATTTATTACTTACTAATTTTATTATTTACATATTTCACCAGCGCCAAATTTTTACCATAGTCCATTCTCATCGGACCTAAAATGCCAAATAAGCCATCATTATCATTCAATTTATACTTGGCTAAAACAGAACCGCAAAAATTGCCAAAGGGGTTTTTCGAGCCAATTAGAATCTGGGGGGTATAACTGATTTTGTTGAAAATATTATCAATCACTTCATCAACGCGATCAATAATTGAGGAAATGCTATAAATTAAATTAATCTGGGAAAATTCGGGCTGAACCAATAAGTTAGAAATGCCGGTATAATAAGAATTATGCCGATAAAAAGCCCAAAAAACCGCATTGCCTGAAATTTTCGCTAAAGACTTGGCTGTGTCCTTAAAACTGATTTCGTCCTGCTTTTTTAAAGCTTTATTTAAAATTTTAATATCTGAATCGTTCAATTTTTTCTCGTCTAAATCTTCAATATAAAATTTATAAGCTTCTTCTGTAGGAACACGGCCGGCAGAAGTATGCGGCTGAACAATATAGCCTTCATTTTCCAGGGCCGACATCTCATTTCTCACTGTAGCTGAAGAAACATTTAATTTATATTTTTGGGCCAAAACACCTGACCCCACAGGAGCGCCAGTCTTAATATGTTCCTCTATAATAGTATTTAGTATTAGCTCTTTCCTGTCTCTCATATTTTTCATTTAATTATCAGAAAAATCCACATTATCTATTTTATAATACTATTAGCACTCTTGTCAAGAGAGTGCTAATTTTAAATAATAAATAAATTAATTTTTGTCTAATATTAAATAAATTTTCAATGATTAACTACTAAGTAAATATTGCGGCAAAATATAAAAAGGGACTATGCTAAAAACATAATCCCTGTTAAGTTATTTCAATAAGGCAGATCTGAATTCCATAAAATATTTATATCCACTCCACATGGTATAAAGCATAACGACGAACATAACCAAATTGCAAGATGGCCAATTTAAAATCGTATATCCTATACCGACATATTGTAAAACCGCCTTGATTTTTCCATGCATACTAACTTGCAACAAATCTTCCTTTTTTGTATTTACAACCAATAGTCTGCCCAACATAACGGCAACTTCCCTAAAATATACTGGCACCACGACCCATAATGAAAGATCTAAAAAAAATAATGTTACTAAAACTAAAAGTTTATCTGCGATGGGATCAAGCCATCTGCCAAATTCTGTTTCTCTATTATAATTCCTGGCGATATACCCATCTAAAAGGTCGGTTAAAGCGGTAGCGGCAAAAAGAATGCCGGCTTCAATTCTTCTGTTTTTAATAATAAAAAAAATAATCAGAGGAATTGCCAATATTCTGCCGATAGTTAAAAAGTTGGCGCTGTTCCAGTTTTTCTTTTCATTAATCATAGCCCATACTGACCGTATTGCTAATTCAACCTGTTCTACCATGCCCCTCCTCCTTTCTTTTATAAAGATCAAAAGTTTGTTTTAATTTACCTGTAAATTTTAAAGAAGTCAATTAATATTTATTAAATTTACTATCATTCGTTTAAATTAGCGTATTGGCCAAAATACCATTCTAAGTATTCCTGGGCGATCGGTACGGCTACCTCGCTCCCCTCACCGGCTTGCTCAACTAAAACAGTAATAACTATTTCCGGATCTTCATAGGGAGCAAAGCCGGTAAACCAGGCATGAGGTTCGAATTTAGAAGACCATTGGGCTGTACCAGTTTTACCAGCTACATCTACCGGCACTGACTGTAGCCTCCTAGCGCTGCCGGATGTTACAGCCTGGCGCAAGCCCTGACGAACAACATTTATATTATAAGCATCAATAAATCCGCTTCTGATTGGCTTTATTTCTTCTTCTTTTAAAAGCTCGTCATTGCTTGATAAAATTTGTTTTACAAAATGAGGCCGGTATAAATCGCCTCCATTAGCGAACACGCTTGTATAAGCAGCTACCTGCAAAGGAGTAACTAAAATATCGCCTTGGCCGATAGATAAATGATAAGTATCACCAATATACCATTGCTCACCCTTGTTTTCTTCTTTCCAATCGCGGGAAGGCAAAAATCCGTTAGCTTCTCCAGCTAAATCCACGCCAGTCTGAGAGGCTAAACCAAACAATTTGGCATAATAGACAATTTTATCAATTCCTAACCCTTTAAAATCCTCATAACCTCCGCCAATATAATAAAAAAAAGTGTTAATAGACTCAGCTAACGCCCGTCTTACTTTTGTTAAACCATGACCTCCGGGCAGCCAATCAGGGAAAAACCACTGCCCGATTTTAATACCGCCCACACTGGTAATCCTGGTATTTTCGGTGATAATCCCTTCTTCTAAGGCGGCGGCGGCAATTATTGGCTTAACCGTAGAACCAGAAGGATACTCTCCGCTAATACAACGGTTAAACAAAGGATTATCCGGCTGATTTAATAACTCATCATACTCTTTCTGGGTAATGCCCCTAGCAAAATAATTATTATTATAAGCAGGCCAGCTATCCATGGCTAAAATTTCACCGTTATTAGGATCCATAACAATAACCGCAGCTCGATTTAATTTCAATTTGGATAAATGTCTGGCCAATATCTTTTCTAACTCCTGCTGCTGCCTAATATCTAAAGAAATTACTAAATTATGGCCGTCTTCCGCTTCTTTTTGCCCTATTATTTTCTTTTCCTTGCCTAGGGCATCTACCTCGATCTGCTTTTTCCCGCATTCTCCTTTAAGTTCATTTTCCCAAAAATATTCTACTCCCATTTTACCAATATAATCAATGGGCAAATATTCCTGGCCGAATTTTTCCAATTCATATTCATTGATTTTGCCGGTATAACCCAGGATATGTGACAACGACAAACCTTGATCTTCTAATTCTTCTTCCTGGAAAAAAGAATTAGAGGCAAGATATTCCCGTCGAATCTTATTGGATAAAATTACCCCCGGCCACATTGACGATTTTAAATAAAGCGACATGGCTTTTTCATATTCAATATTATCAACAATAAACACTGGCTGATAAGATTCCGGCGAAAACGGCTTTACTTTAACTAATTCCTTTTTTATTTCATCAGGAGTTAAATAGCCAAGAGTCAGGCATACCTCCTTGATAATATCATTTAACTCTATCTCATCGGCCGGTAAATCTGCGGGTATAAAATAAAGCACAAAATTAGCTTCGTTTCTAACTAATGGATAGTAATTTCTATCATATATTATTCCCCTTTTTGGCTCAATTCTTTCAATGCGTATTCTATTTCCTTCCGCGACAGAGTAATAATATTCTCCTTTAACAACCTGCAGCCAAGCGGTTTTAACCAATATTAATAAAAATAAAAATAAAAATATGGAGTATAAAATTGGCAATCCGGAAAAACTAAAATTTCTGCCAATAGTTTCTTTTTTTCCTCCCTCTGGCATATAGACGTCTTCAGCCCAGCTAAAGCGATATATTGGCCCGATACTTCCGTCTTTAATCCTGCCTTCCTGAATAGTAAAAGGATCTTTGTTTTTAACCTTCTTTTTGGGCCTTGAATATTTATCCAGCGACATAGGATTTATTAAACTAAAATTAATAATATAAAAAATAAAATCTACCAGATTGAGATATAAAAAAGTAAAAATGTAATATATGTTATTAGCTTAACCTTTGTGCCTTATTAAAAAAACAGGTTTTAATCTGTTACTGACAAAACCTAATAAATAAAAAACAATTGCTACTATAAACAAATTAATAATTAACTGGCTTAACTCGCTTAACCAAAAATTTTTACCTATATTTAAAATAAAATCCTGGCGGGTAAAAAAATGAGAGAAATAATATAGAAAATATGTAAAAAATTTATAGCCAAAATACGCAAAAAAAGTCAAAGCTAAAAAGGAATACAAGGAACGATTAGTGAAAAAATTGGTAAGTAAAAAATTTGCTAATAATATCACAGAAGAAAAACTGATTAGATAAACGCCAAATGGAATAAAAGAATAAACATCAAATAAAATTCCTACTCCTATTGACCACCAAAAAGCTAATTTTAAATTGGTTAAACCTAAAATAAAAATTAAAACCACGATAACTAAGTTAAGATGTCGAAAAAAAGATGGCAATCCGCTAATAAAAGAGACTTGGACTATATATAAACTAATAATCAAAAGAATATTAACTATGATTTTACTATACATAAAATATTAATAATTTAAGGTAATAATACGGAAACTATTATTAAATCATTAGAATCAATCATGGTAGACAATCTGGCCGACTGCCACAACTCATTGCTTTCTTTATTTACTTCGATAACTTTGCCAATAACTAATCCCCGTGGAATGGATTGTTCCAGTCCGGAAGTAATTACAATATCTCCAATTTTGACTTCTTCTCCCTGGGGGATAAATCCCAACTTTATGGTTAAACCAAATTCTCCTACGGTAATGCCGCAAGTTTTCTCCTGATTTAAAATAGTGGCGGCCAACTCGCATCTACTATTATTAGTTAAATAAACTTTGGCAATATTGTCTCTGGTTTCAATTACTTTACCGATAATGATGCCTTTACTGCTTACTACCCCTAATCCAGGATAAATCCCGTCCCTCTCCCCTTTGTCTATAGTAATAATTTCAGTTTGTTCGGTTATGCCTGTTAGATCACCGCGAGAAATAACATTACTCATAATATATTTGAATCTATTTTCTGTTAAAAACCGAAGATGCTCTCTCAAAATTTTATTTTCTTCTTCAATAATTTTTAACTTCACATTTTCTTCAGTCAATTGATTTATTTGCAATTCTAATTCTTTAACCCTCTCGAGGGAATCCAGTTTGGAAGTCTGTTCGTTATATTTAATGCGCAAATTTGAACTGAATGAAAAAAAGCCGCTCAAGATTGGATTTATTAAATTAACTACACTATTTTCTACTGGCGATAATAGTCCCAGGAAATGAAAAAAAATAAGCAGCCCCATAACTGCTATAATTACTGTCATTCTTCTGGTATTTATTTTAAACATATCATCTCTGGAATTAACCAATATATTATGCTTATTTTTTTTACATCTCTTCAGCTCCCGGTGAAATTACTTTTTCTAATAATTCTGAATCGGATAATAAAATCCCAGTCCCCCTAACCACGCAAGTCAACGGATCATCCGCTATCCGCGCTGGAATTTTAGTAGCTTGAGCTATTTCCTTGTCAATCCCCCTTAGTAAAGCTCCTCCACCTACTAAAACTATGCCATGTTCATAAATATCAGATACTAATTCCGGGGGTGTTGTCTCCAATGTGATTTTAATATTTTCAATAATTTGCCCGATTGTTTTACTAATAGCTTCCCTGATCTGATTATCATTAATAATCACGGCTTTAGGCAGCCCATTAATTAAATCCCTTCCCCTAACTTCCATCTCCATTGACTCTTTGAGCGGAGTGGCCGAACCGATTTTTATCTTAACATCTTCCGCTACTTGTTCGCCGATTAATATATTAAACTCTTCCCGTATATACTGGATAATATCATTGTCCAAATGATTGCCCGCTATTCTCAAAGTTTTCCAGGTCACTACTCCACCAAGAGAAATAACCGAAATTTCAGTTGTACCGCCGCCAATATCTACAATCATAGTAGCCTTCGGTTCAGTTATGGGCAGCCTCGTCCCAATGGCAGCGGCCATAGGCTCTTCAATTAAAAAAACTTGGCGAGCGCCGGCTGACTTAGCGGCATCTTCTACCGCCTTTTTTTCCACTTCAGTAATATCCAAGGGGATGCCGATTACTACTCTGGGACGGGGAATCAAGGTAAAACTTTCACTATGTACTTTATCAATAAAATACTTAAGCATTTTTTCAGTTACTTCAAAATCAGAAATAACTCCATCAACCAAAGGCTTAATGGCCTGAATATGGCCCGGGGTTTTTCCTACCATTCTTTTAGCGTCTTCTCCTACGGCCAAAATTTCATCGGTACGCATATTTACGGCCACTACTGATGGTTCATTAATAATAATACCCTTATCATTAGTGTAAACTAGAGTATTTTTAGTCCCCAAGTCAATAGCCAAATCCTTACTGAATTTTCCTAATAATTTATTAAACATGACACTTTAGTGCCATCCTGAGGAGCGAAGCGACGAAGGACCCCGTTGTTTCAGCAACATCCCAGAATAATATTTAATAATAAAATAATTTAACCATTTAGCCGTTTAACAATATGGTCAATTTTTACCATTTCACATTTCTCGCTATCCCTCCTTTTTAATTCTGCACTATTCTTATTTAAAGTTTTTTTACTAATTACTAAGCGATAAGGACAGCCAATCAAGTCAGCTTCAGCAAATTTTTCCCCAGCGCTCATCTCTTCCCGATCGTCATATAACACCTCAATTTCCGCCCCTTTTAATTCATTATAAATTTGTTCGGCTCGTTTCTTAAATTCTAATTTTAAATTTCCAATTTCCAGCAAATGCACCTTAAATGGCGCTATTTCTTCCGGCCAAACAACACCTTTATCGTCTTTATGCACTTCAACGATAGCTCCCATTATTCTGCTTGGACCAATGCCATAACAACCCATGACTACATCGCGCTTCTGTCCTTTTTTATCATCATAAGATAAGTTGAATGATTTGGAAAAACGGGTACCCAATTTAAAAATGTTGCCAATTTCAACGGCCTTTGCTGTCCGTAATTTCTTATTTCCACAATGAGGACATACTTTTTGCTCCTCTATTATTTCCTCATTAACGGCAATATTGCATTTAGCGCAAATATAAATCGTATCTTCTCCGGCCTCGGTCAGGGTTTGGAATTCATGGGAATATTTAGAAAAAGCTCCGCCCGAAGCATAGGTTAAATAGGTATTGTCCAATAATTCGCATTTTTCGCATATTTTAAAATATGACTTTTGGACTAATTTATAAAACTCATTTAAATCTTCCTCATTTGCGTGAAAGGAATATAAATCTTTCATGGAAAATTCACGCCCCCTGATAAGTCCGGCTTTCGCCCGTAGTTCGTCCCTGAATTTAGTCTGAATTTGATAAATAAAAACCGGCAATTCTTTATAGGAAAAAATAAACTTTTTCGCCAAAGGCGTCACTATCTCTTCGTGCGTCGCCCCTAAGGTATATTCCTTTTTATCTTTGCCAATCAACTTAAATAAAACATCCATACTGTCCCAGCGGCCGGTTGCTTGCCAGTTCTCTCTTGGAGCTAAAACCGGCATTAAAATTTCCTGCCCCCCAATCGCATCCATTTCTTCCCTGATAATATTGCTTATTTTATTGTGTACGCGCAAACCCAGCGGTAAAAAGGTGTAAATGCCGGCCGCTACTTTATCAATAAAACCGGCTTTAATTAAAATCTGGGCATTAAAACTAGCCTCATTTCTGGGTAATTCTTTGGTTATTTTAGTAAAAAGTTGAGATTGGCGCATATATGTATTTTTAAATTTTTGGATTTAGGATTTAAGATTATTTGGATAAAATTAAATGCAAATTTTTAAATCTGCAATCTAAAATCTTTAATCATTTTACTATATTATCTTACCTCAAAATAACTCTTTTTGTCAAAAAAAGGGCTCCTACTTAATAGTAAGGCCCTAAAAATTATGTTAGCCATGTTTCTATCTCAAATATCCGATCCTTGATACCTAATGAGTCATGATTGCTTGACCCGATTCGCCATTTAAACTGGCGAGTTTAGCGGATGTAAGATTCATTTCTAATTCAATAACTGAGCATTTATGTAATTTCTTCCGAGGCAAAGGTTCCTGAAATAGTTTCTGCAACTGATCTATTAAATTCTTTTTTTCTGTATTGGTATGTATTTCTCCCACAATTTTCCCTCCCTTCTTAAATTTATTCTATCTTATACTTAAACTAATTTTTTGTCAAAAAAAGAGAATAAAATTTATTCTCTCTAAAAAAATATATCAACTTAATTTTACTATTTATCAATAAAAAACGAACGGAGTATTATTAAACTAACTCCTTCTCAATTTCTCCCAAATTACAAGCAAGGGCGAGGCTAAAAATATGGAGGAATAAGTACCGATAAATACACCAATAGATAAAGCCAGGACAAAATCCCTAATCGTGCCGCCCCCGAAAAATAATATTGAAAGTAAAACCAAGAGAGTGGTCAAGGAAGTATTAACGGAGCGCTTGATGGTTTGGTTCACGCTGGTATTAACCGTCCCCTCAAAATCTTCTTCGCTTCTGGGCAAATTTTCCCGAACGCGGTCAAAAACCACAATGGTATCATTAACCGAATAACCCAACACCGTCAAAATGGCAGCGACAAAAGGTGCGTTGATTTCAACATTAAAAAACTTGCCTAATACGGCAAATATCCCTATCGTAATTATTACGTCGTGAAATAAAGCGATAATGGCGGTGATGCCGTATTTCCACGAAGCCACCGGCTTGGATACCTTTCTAAACACCCAAGCAATATATAGTACTATCGCTACCAAAACCAAAGCAATAGCATTAACCGATTTTCTTTTAAGCTCTTGCCCAATGGTAGGGCCAACTGAATCAAAACGCAATTCTTCTATTTGCGATTCTTCTTCTGTGATTTGTGGCTCCTGCGCTTCTTCACCAGCCACAGCTTCTGTACTGGCTGCTGTTTCATCACTTTGCTCTTCTTCGTTATTTTCATCCGCGTTTGCCTGTTCTTCTATCTCACCTACCTGCGCAGGCTGGTCATTATCCTGCTTATGCATTTCATTGTCGCTGTCTTCATTGTTTTGAGCAACTAAACTATCTAATCTTTTTAAAACATCCTGATGTTTTTCCTCGCTAATTTCTTGAAAACGCAAAATCATACCCCTATCGCCTACTGGCTGTACCACCAAACTGTTTAAATTCAAGTCGCTAACCGCTGATTGCACGTCAGCAACCACCGGCCTTTCCCCGGTGAATTCCACTTCAAGCAAACTGCCGCCAGTAAAATCAATGCCGAAATTAAATCCCCAAATTATTAGAACAAGTATGGACAAGCCGGCCATAAGACCTGATAAGCTTAACCATATATTTCTTTTTTGGATTATTTGATACATAACAATTATAATTCAAATTTATATATTCATTTCAAATGCCTCAAGTTAATTAATGCAAATTAAACTTTTATTTAAATACTAATTTACGGTATTCGCATTATTATCTTTTACTCCAATTAACCACATCTTCTTCTCCAGCCACTCTCCGGCAATAAGCAAGAGTAGGGTTTTAGTAATAACAATAGCGGAAAACATGGAAATAATAACACCCAGACCTAGGGTAACGGCAAATCCCTTAACCACACTGGTAGAAAACTGTATTAAAATAAAACAAGTTATTAAAGTGGAAACATTACCGTCCCTAATGGATGGCCAAGCCCGCATGAAAGAATCTTTCACGGCCAAATCCAGGGGTTTGCCTGAAATTAGTTCTTCCTTAAACCGCTCAAAGATCAAAACATTAGCGTCGACTGCCATCCCGATTGACAGGATAAACCCGGCCAAACCGGCTAAAGTCAAAGTTACCGGCCAAAGCTTAAAAATAGCTAATACAAAAATTCCATAAATAATCAAAGATATTACCGCTAACAGTCCCGGCAAGCGATAATAAAAAATCATAAATATAATGACTAAAATAAGCCCGACAATACCGGCGATTAAGCTGGCGGACAGAGAAGCTTGGCCTAAGCTCGGTCCCACCGTCTGCTGGTTAATCAAATTAATAGGCACCGGCAAAGCTCCGGCGTTCAAACGCTGGGCTAATAATTTTGCTTCCTGAATATTAAAATTTCCGGTTATAACCGCTCGGCCTCCGGTAATTCTTTCACTTACTGTCGGTACGCTGATGGCATAGTCGTCTAAAAATATTGCCACCGGCTTTTCAATATTGCGCCCGGTAATCTCGGCAAACATTTCCGCCCCCTCATTATCAAATTCCAAACCAATCTCGGGGGAATTATCATTGGGGTTAAACCTAACATTAGCCCGATCTAAATTCTTACCGGTTAATTCCGTATTCTGCCATTCCTTTTGCTCGCCGATAATATCTCTTTCCGATATTGTTCTGATTAAAATGCGCCGTATTCTATATTCCTCAATCGGCCTTTCGTCCTGTTTATAAATTAAATGGTATCCAAATTGGGTTTCTACGATATCGGAAATTATACCTACTGTCTGCGCATAAACGGCTTCACTGAAAGGCTCAACCATCATCTTGCGGTCAAACCAGCCCAACTCACCTCCGCTAATATCCGCTCCGGGTTCAGTAGAATTCTCTTTGACTAATTCGGTAAAATTTTCTTCAGTTGCCTGTTCTTTTAACTGCTCTATTTTACTATAAGCATCCTCTTTGCTTAAGCCGTCGGCACAGCCCTCGCTGCCTTCAAAACAAATTAATAAATGGGCGGCTTTTACTTCTTTTTCGGTCTCGCTTTCATTGAATGGATTAGTTTTTTGCCGCTTGTCTTCAAGCTTTAATATCTCATAACCCTGGCTGGATTCTATCAATTCATTAGTAATATCTCCGGGCTGTAAGGTTCTTATTAAATTTATTAACTCCGGCTCATCACTGGCTGTAACCCAGCCTGTATCTCCAGAACTTTCTTTAGTTTTTTCATCCTGGTTAAAATCTTTAGCTAAAGCGGCAAAATCGCCGCCGGACAATAACTTGCCTAAAACTTCCTCGGCCTTTTTTTCCGCTTCTGTATTTATTTCTTCCATAGCTTGCTTTTCTTCATCCGTTAATTCCCTTAATTTATCAGCTTGTTCTTTAAACTCTAAAAGCGGGGTTTCACCGATCATGGCAATGGCTTCATTAACATCCTTAACGCCGGCTAATTCAACTATTACCCGGTATTCTCCGCCCGATATGGTGGTTTGCACCAAGGGTTCGCTTACGCCAAAAACATTAACCCGGCGCTCTATCACATCCCTGACCCCCTCTAAGGCGCTGGACTGATCTTTATTTTCTATATTGGACATATCCGCTTGATAAACCAAATGAGTGCCGCCAAGCAAGTCCAACCCCAGATGAAATGGTATTACTTTAGTCAGCGGCAATTTAACTGAATAGCCGGTCTTAGCCGCCAGCCAATCAGCCCCCTTGTTATAATAAGCGCCAGCGTCAATAAAAGACCCGAAAATGGCTAAAATAATAACTAAAATAAAAATCTGCCAGATTCTCCCGCGGGCGCTGGGTTTTAATATTTTTTGCAGTATATTTTCGTTTTGCGGCATAAAATAAAACACCTTAATAAGGCATTATAAACAAAATGTATCTTTTGAATATATTTTAAAGCAAATAATAAGAAAATGCAAGATTAAATTTGTTTTTACTAAAAAATAAATAATTCCCTTGTTTAATACCCTTTATTTCAGCTTCAACTAGGCCACGGGCAAGCAGACAAATTACGGTAATTCTAATAGGCAATTTTTTATCAAAATAACTATATTTAAATAAGGGACTTTTGTACCA
>CAZXKB010000136.1:0-2633 GCA_964641285.1 uncultured Gammaproteobacteria bacterium
TAATTTAGGACTGCTTGGTTTATGGATTTTAGCGCCTAAGCCTACTTGAGCTATTTTAAAACCGCCAATAATAGCATTCATGGTCATAAAAATATCAATCCCGTATTTCTTGGTGGTTTTATGCCATCTCTGCTTTAACCAATAATCAGCCAGGCGGGGCGAAAAAGAAAAATCACCGCCGATTGGCTGTCTGATATTATAGCCGAATAAGCCGTAAATTAACGGATAACAAATATGGTTAGTAATTGAGCCATCGTATTCACTGCGGGCATAATACGGCGTCGTATAATCATAGCCGTTTATTATCGGCTTTAGTAAATTAGGCGCCCATTCCGCGGTTATGCTTTCTAGATCCGCGTCAACTACGGCTACGGCCTGAGCTTCTATTTTTTTTATATAATTAAATAAATTATAAAAATTATTTCCTTTTCCCCTAACTCCAGGCGGAGTAGAAATATAAATTTTAGGATTTTCTGTTTCGGTTTCTAAAAATGCTTCTTTCGTTCCGTCCGAAGAATTATTATCAACGTTAATAATCGCTGATTTGCGGTTGCTAAAATTTCTGGCTAAACCTTTATCAACTTTTTTAACGACAAATTCGATATTATCAGCTTCATTGTAAGAAGGAATACCGACCACAATATCGGCTTTTTCTATCTTGCGCAAATTAACTACATTATTTCTATTATTGGGCATACTAATTGGTTAATTTAAATAATTAAATAAGTTAAACCTGGCTATCCTTATCTTCCATGCCTTCGTCGACGGCTAAAAATTTATCAATGGTATCATCCTGATGCAATTTTTCAAAATCGGGCAATTCGCTAACATCGCTCACTCCTAAAAAACGGATGAAATCAAAAGTCACATTATAATAAGTTGTTTTTTTCTTTTGGTCATATTTGGCTTCAATCAAGCCCCTAAGCAATAAATTGCGCAGAATTAAAGCGCAATTGACTCCTCTGATTCTATCTAAATCAATTTTAGTTATCGGACCACGGTAAGCGATGATGGTTAAAGCCTCCAGACTGGGCCTGCTTAATTCTCCGGTTGTTTCATTTTTAATAAATTCCTGCACCAGTTTAGCATTTTCCGGCGCGCTAACCATCTGGTATTTGGAGCCGCTTTTTATTATCTGAAGGCCGCTTTTTTTTTCTTTATAATCTAACACTAACTCATCGCAAGCTGACTCTACTTCTTTGTCGGCGATTTTAGTTAAATCAACCAGCTGCTTAACCGTCATGGGCTTAGCGCAAATAAAAAGCAAAGATTCAATTTTCGATTTTATTGACATTTAGTTATTCCACTTTACTAATTAAAATTTCCGTAAACAAACCGTTTTGTTGGACGGCCACGTCTTTTTGTTTTATCAATTCCAGCATAGCTAAAAAACTTACTATTATTTCCGTCTTTGACTTGGTGCTAGCCAAGATTCTGTTAAAACCGATTTTTATTCTATTTAATAGCATTTGCTGGATGGTTAAAATTTTATCTTCAATATTAACTTTATAATCCAAGGTGTCTTCTTCTAACTTTTCCGGCAGTTCAATCCGGGCAAGTAAATCCTGAAAAACCATAACTAAATCACTGGAGGTTAAACTTTTGGGCGGGGAAAAAAGATTAACATTAGCTAATACAGCCTTGCGATTAAACTCCCGGGCAAACATAAATTTTTTCTTTTTTAAAATAGCCTCAATCTGTTTGGCTGCTTCTAAAAATTCTTTATACATTTTTAGCTGCTGCTCCAGCTCTTCTATTTCTTTTTCTTCTTCGGGGTATAAATAAGGCAACAAGGCCCTTGACTTAATCAACAGCAGCTTTGCCGCCACTACTAAAAAATCCGCCATCTCATCCGGATTAATTTGAGCTGAATTTTTTATATAATTAACAAACTGGTCAGCAATTTTTGCCAGGCTAATTTGCGTAATATCCAACTCCTCTTTTTCAATTAATTGTAGCAATAACCCTAAAGGACCCTCAAACTTCTCTATTACAATATTCATCATAACTATAAAAATTTCTAATTTCTAAATTATAATTTAGACATTTTTATCTTTTTTTTGGCTTATTTTTTCTTTCTACAGTTCTTTTTTTTCTTGCTACTTTATTGGGTTTGCCTGTCTTTTGTATTTTTACCTTTTTCTTAATGCCAAAACTTCCTAAAACAGCGTTTTCCAGCTTGACAAAATCTTTAACCGCCATCTCAACCGAATGATTAAAACTGCCGGAAGAAAAAATAGCTTTTTTGGCTTTTATTAGCCCTTTATCGGCAATAACCGGCAATTTATGCAAACCACCAAATGCGCTCATGGCTCCAGCCTTAATTTTCAATAAATCGGTCATCACTTTCTCGCCCGGAATTTTTACTACCCTTACCTTTTGTCCGGTCTGTATACCGATGCAAGCGCCTAATTTCTTAAAATTTAAATTGTTGTCAGCTGGCAATAATACCAAATAGTAGTCCTTGTCTGCTTTCACCAATAATGACTTAGCTACTTCATTTAATTTTCTTTTCATGGTCGCGGCTGCATCAATAGCCGTATAAACCGTCCGGTGTTCTAAAATATCATGCTTTATCCCGGCATCTTCTAAGTATTTAACTAATTTTTCCGGTAATTTCCTTTTTGTCTTAG
>CAZXKB010000137.1:0-5842 GCA_964641285.1 uncultured Gammaproteobacteria bacterium
AATGAAACAGGCTTACTATGAAATAGTTCTGGCTCATCTGGTCGAAAAGATAATAACCGCTGCCAAAGAAAAAGATGATTAAATAATTAATATTAAACATAATACTGAATTGCTTTATTTATAACTTTTATGCTCAACAATTTTTAAAAGCCGTTATTTTAATTAGCGGCTTTTGGATAAACTAATTTCTAAATTATTTATTTATTTTTCTGATCTTAATATTTTTTCTGCTCTTTTTAATTCTTTTAAACTGTTTATCTGCAACCAAAAATTAGCCTTTTCTATTTTTGCCGGGTAATCCCTGGCCACCCTCGCTAATGTTTGCGGCAAGCCGTATTCTTTTCCTTCCTTAATCGGTACTAAGTCATAATCAAAAAACTTTTTAGTCATCACGTATAAAGCGGTATTTATCAAATTTTTACCTTTTTTGTGACTTCCTTCTACTATGTCTTTGAATTCTCTTCTACTATTAAAAACAATGCGTCCGCCCGCAAATTCTTCTCGGGTTTCTTGAACCAGCATACATTGCCTATGTTTTAAACATTTTTCTATGTCTTGTTTGCTGTATATATTGTCTCCCATCAAAACCAAAAATCTTTCTGCTAAAATATTTTTACATAAAGACAAGGCCTGGCCAGAACCTAATAGTCTATTCTGTTTTATATACGTTATTTTCCTCCCCTCATATTCTTCGCCAAAATAATCAATAATCTTCTTGCCTAAATAACCTACTACAAAAATTAATTCACTTACTTCTTTTGGTAGTTGGGTGATATTACGCTCTATTATATTTTTATTACCAATCTTAATTAAAGGCTTGGGAATACTGTCGGTAAGAGGAGATAAACGCGTTCCTCTACCCGCAGCTAAAATAACTGCCTGCATATTTCTTATTTTTTTACCAATTATTAATCTCTTAAAATATTCGAGAGTTCTAATAAAATATGGGTCTTTAGTTTATGCTCCATATTATGAGAGTATGGCCCTTTTATTAAAATTATTTCAGCTTGGCCCAAGGCTTTCTTAATTAAAAAGCTTTCCCGGGCATTATCATTAACAATTATCTTTTTCTCCTTTGTTTTTTTTAAAAAATCAAGAGCTGTGCTCTTTTTTTTATTAGTAATAATTATTTTAGTAAAATATTTTTTTATTGCCAAATCACTTATCTTTAATTTTTGCCAAATGGGATCGCCGAAAGAAAGCAAATACAAACTATGTCCCTGGCTTTTTAATCTGCATAAAACCTCCCTGGCGCCGGAAAAAATATATTTATCAGCTTCATTAAATAATTTAATAATTTTATTTCTTATCTTTTGGTTGTCCGATGAATTTATTTTTCCTTCTTTAATTAAAAAATTAATATGTTTATAAATATTATAATTAATTTTTCTTCTGCCAAAATATTGCCAGTAACTAATATTAAAATCTTTCAAGTTAATGTCTAATGTCTGCGCTATGTTTTTGGTAAAAATATTGGTATTGAACAAGGTGTAATCCAAATCAAAAATATATATCATAATCTATTTTTTGTTAATTAGCTTGCTGATTAAACCGGCCAGCTTGATACTATTATGCCTGGCAATATCTCCTTTTGTATTTAGCATATCTTCTTTAACTATTTTCCGCCCATCCCATAAATTTTCTAAATCTGTTACGACAAAATTTGCTTTTTGTTTTTCGTATTCTTTGAGTAAGTTCCTTGTCGGCTTGGCAGAATTAAAAATAGCTATATCTATTTTACGCTCAATAAATTTTTCCAGACTTAAAATAAAATCTTTATCTATAAAATTATCTGTTTCGCCAAACTTCGTCATTATATTTACTATATAAATTAATTTAGCCTTGGTTCGGGCAATCGCCTGTTGTACTCCAGCAACTAAAAAATTTGGAGTAATGCTGGTATATAAATCTCCCGGGCCAATAATAATATAATCTGCTCCTAAAATTGCTTCAATTACTGGGGGGTAAACTTTAATTTGCTCACTGTGATGAGGTACTAAAAATGTTCTTTTAATTTTTTCCCGCCTTCCGCCTTGAGGTACATCAATAACTGTTTCTCCATAGAGCCAGCTACCGTCATCAAGCTCGGCTACTAATGTAGCTTTGTCAATAGTCACCGGCCATACTCTACCTTTAATATTTAAAACGCTGCCTAAAGCCATAACCCCCTCTGGAAAACTGCCAGAGTATTGCGATAATATGGTCAAAAGCAAATTGCCAACAACATGGCCGTTAAGTCTGTTTTCTCCTTTAAACCGCTTTAATAATATCTCACGAGCTACCTCCCGATGAGAAGACAAGGCTAAAATACATTTCAATATATCACCCGGCGGCAAAATTCCATATTCATCGCGCAATCTACCCGTACTGCCCCCACTGTCTACCATGGAAACTATAGCGGTAATATCAATGTCGGCAATATCGCGCAATCCGGCCAGCAAGACATACTGTCCGCTTCCTCCGCCAATAGTAACGATTTTTTGTTTATTTTTTATCATAAATTCATAAATATTCTTATCTTTTTATTCCACGGTCACGGATTTAGCCAGGTTACGGGGCTGGTCGACATCACAACCGTTTAGCACAGCGGTGTGATAGGCAAAAAGCTGAAGTGGAATAACGGCTAGAATCGGAGAGAGCATTTCCAGGGTCTTGGGGATATAAATAATTTCATCAGTCATGGATTTAAGTTTTTTATTGCCAACAGTAGTAATAGTAATTACTTGACCATTCCGGGATTTAACTTCTTCTATATTGCTTAAATTCTTCTCATAAACGCTGTCTTGGGGAGCGATAAACAAACTGGGGAAATCATTATCAATCAAAGCCAATGATCCATGCTTTAATTCGCCGGAAGGGAAACCTTCAGCATGGATGTAGGAAAGCTCTTTTAATTTCAAAGCTCCCTCAATAGCGGTGGGATAATTATACTTTCGGCCCATATAAGCAAAATGTTTGGTCTTATAATATTTTTGGGCGATTTTCTTTATTTTATTATCTTGCTTGATTATTTGTCTAATTTTATCAGGCAAGACCGCCATTTCTTCTAAAATTCTTTTACCCATAACCAATGACATACCACGCTGCCTTCCGAAAAGAACAGTAAAAAGCGCTAAAATAACTAATTGCGAAGTAAATGCCTTGGTAGAAGCCACGGAAATCTCTGGTCCGATATGATTATATACTCCAGCTTCTGTTTCTCTGGCAATTGTTGAACCCACCGCATTAACAATTCCTAATGATAATGCTCCTTTTTCCTTGGCCTCTTTCACAGCGGCTAAAGTATCGGCTGTTTCACCTGATTGGCTAATGGCAATAACTGCTGTTTTTTTATCTAAAACCGGTTGACGGTAACGAAATTCGCTTCCATATTCTACCATAGTCGGCAGACCGGCATACTCTTCCAGCATAATCTGTCCAATTAAACCAGCGTGTCGAGCTGTACCGCAAGCTACTATAATAATTTTTTCGATAAATCTCGTAATATTATAAATACTTTCCAGTCCCCCTAATTTTACTTTACCTTCGCTGGTTATTAGACGCCCGCGAGTACTATTTATAATTATTTCCGGTTGCTCGTATATTTCTTTAAGCATAAAATGAGGAAAATCTTGCTTCTCGGCTTGGTCTAAATCCCATTTCACTTCTTTGACTTGACCATTTATTTCCACAGCTTCAGCATTAAATAATCGATAGCCGTTGCCATTAATTTCCGCTATTTCGCCGTCTTCTAAATAAATAACCTGTTTTGTATGTCTTAAGATGGCGGATACATCAGAAGCAATAATTGTCTCTCTCCTGCCTAAACCAATTACCAAAGGGCTGCCATAACGGGCTGCTAATAGTTTGCCTGGTTCCCGACTATGGAAAACTACCAAGCCATAAGCGCCTTTAATTATTTTTAAAATTTTCTGCATAGCTTTTGTTAAATCACCAGTATACAAATCTTCCAATAAATGAGGGATGACTTCCGTATCAGTTTCGGAATAAAAAATATGGCCACGCAACTCCAACTCTTTCTTTAAGGATTGATAATTTTCTATAATACCGTTATGCACAACCCAAATCTGACCAGAGCAATCACAGTGAGGATGAGCATTAACTTCGGACGGCTTACCGTGGGTTGCCCAACGAGTATGAGCAATGCCCATATTACCATCCAGATCGCTGCCTATAATTTTTTTTTCCAACTCTTTAATTTTTCCTACAGCTTTGGTTAAAACAACGCCGTCACGGTTATGTATCGCGATTCCAGACGAATCATATCCACGATATTCTAATCGCTTTAAGCCATCAAGCAATGTTGGTAAAGCACTGTTTTCCCCTAAATAACCAACTATACCGCACATAATAATAAATTAATTAATAATTTTCCCTAATTTAATTATTTTAATAATTCCCAAAATTTTAAAAAAATAACTTTTTGTGTTTCATAAATCATTTTATTTTCAATAATAACTCCCACAGGCTCACCTCTGGTGTCTCTGGAAATAAAAGCGCATTTAAAACCATAAATTAAAATAAAAGTAGCTGATTCATCATGGGTTCCCAGCCAACGACGCTCATCAAATCCGTGCATTTTTCCTCCCTTGGCTAAAGAAATTGCTTTGACATGAACCTGCCTTTTAATCCTTTCTTTTGTAAAATTAGGATAGGCTTTATTTAAATCATCGCTTGCTTTGGTAGCTGAATAGATATAATATTCTTTTTTTGCTAATTTTTCCATTGTAGATAAAATATCAGATAAAATAAATTTGATACCGACTTTCCCTTCATAAAATTTTGTTGTTGGCTTATTTCCTCCCTTATCCTGCAATGATTTTAGCTGTGGAATAATTTCTTCTAGCTTATTTTTTGTTTTTTTTAATTCTTCTTTTTTATCTTGTACTAATTTAAGTAGCTTATCAGGCTCTTCTGCCACAAAACGTTGCTTAGTTTCTTGATGATAATAGCTAATAATTCCTATTTCCTGCAACTTTTTTAAAATATCATAAGTTGTGCCTCTATTCAATCCAGTTAATTCGGCTAAGCTTCTTACGGAAATAGCTCCATATTCCAATAATTTTAAATATACTTTAATTTCTTTGTCAGATAAATTTAGCTTTTTCAATATTGTTAAATCCATAAATTTTATTGATATGAATTAATTAACATTAATAACTCTATTATATATTATCATTAATATTTGTCAAGTTTTATCCTGCAAAATTTTTATAATCATTAAATTTTAACTAATTTTAAATAAAATATTAATTAATAATTGTCATAAAATATTATAACAATAATAAAATTATCCACAAAAAAATACCAACATTTTGGCATTTTACTATTTAATGGAATAAATTTAATATTCCTATTAATAAAATAAGCTGATCTAAAAATAAAACATATAATTACCGGTACCTACCTGCTCTCCCAAGACTCATATTCAGATACCATCGGCTCCGCTGAATGACGAATTGGCTTCTGAATAAAGGATAAAATAAAAAACACCATTGTTTTGGCGGCGACCTACTCTTCCAGGACTCATGTCCAAGTACCATCGGCGCTGAAGGGCTTAACTTCTGAATTCGGGATGGAATCAGGTGTGACCCCTTCGCTAGAACCACCAAAACAATGGTGTTTTTGTATTTGCATTTTTGCCACACTTGCCTGTCTGCGTAGCCAGGTAGTTGCGGCTCACCCTCTCCGCGGGGCGATAACGTTAAAACCAAAAATGTGAGAAAATCAAATGGTTTATTAGTACCCCTCGGCTAAATCCGTTACCGGACTTACACCTAGGGCCTATCAAGGTCATCGTCTCTGACCAACCTATGAAACCTAATCTTGGAGACGGCTTCGC
>CAZXKB010000138.1:0-12312 GCA_964641285.1 uncultured Gammaproteobacteria bacterium
TACTTGGTTTACTTGCCAAGTGGTTTATTTCTGTGCGAACACGAGAAATAGACCAAGGATTTATTTGAAGATGTATGAATCTCACAAATTGATTGTAATCCGCCGTTGCCATCAACCTTCGCATAAAGCTACGGATGATAAAAAGGCTATGGCGGGAAAAATTGGCGCCTGTTAGCACCAAAATTTTGTTTCTTGAACTTTATTCAGGTTTTAAACTTGTTAAAGACCATTCTCTTTCGAGACAACGAAAGAAAAAACAGGGACATAAATTAATTTTTACATCACTGTTTTTTCTTTTATTGATTGTTAATTGTACTATTAATAATTATTCAATAATTTTTTATTTTAATAATTATGTAGTATAGTTATTTTAAATAAAATTTTGGATTATGTCAAGGTATTTTTATAATAAAAAGGGAATAGGTTTAAATTTAGCTAATTTTCCACAGTTTTTGCCCAGGACCATTAATGCTTGTAAATAATTATTTAAAAAAATATTAAAATAAACTAGAAATAATTATTAAACGTATTTTTGTTTTTAACTCTCTCTTTTTGCGGAGAGACTATTTAAAATGTTATAATAAGATTAGACGCGACACTACGAATGTCGCCTATGCGAATGTAAAAAGGATTTAATATAAGTTAATTTTATTATAGAAATGTATGGCCCTTCATAAAATGCAAGACCCACAAATAAATTTAAGACCACCCAATAGTGCAAAAAAAGAAGAAGATGAGATCAAGGAGAAAGAGTTAGAAAAATCAAGACATAGAGAAGATTTTGAAGCGAGAATAAAAAAGTTTGAAACTGATAGCCAGCAATTAAATAAAAGAGAGGAAGAAAGCACAGAAAAAAAATTAGAAGCTGCGCTGAATTTATCACCCAAAGAGCAACAGTTAAAAGAGCAAGAACAAGAAAAAGAGGAATTATCAGGGAAAAACCTTAAAAGAGAAATAGATGAGGAACAAAAAATTGCCAAACAGATTTTAAATTTAAAACAGCGTTTACGGAGTTTAAGGGAGGGAAAGCAGAAAAAAATTGATAAAGAAGAAATTATTATGGCTAGACCTGAAATTAAAGAGCCTGAAGAGATATTAGAATTCCCAAATAATTTTTTGTGGGGCACTTCTACTTCTGCCTATCAAGTAGAAGGTAATAATAAAAATGATTGGAGTCAATGGGAAAGCTCTTTAAGCAGATTAAGGGAACTTATGAAAGAAAAAAGTAATTCAAATGATTTTATTTGCGGCGCTGCCTGTGATTCTTATCATCGTTATGAAGAAGATTTTGATTTAGCGAAAAAATTAAATAATAATGCCATTAGATTCGGGCTGGAATGGAGTCGGATTGAGCCGAAAAAAGATACCTGGGACGTTAAGGAAATCAATCATTATCGCGATGTTATGGAGGCAGCTAAAAAAAGAGGGTTGAAAACCGTTGTTACGCTTTGGCATTGGACTAATCCGCTTTGGCTGGCTAAAGAAGGAGGATGGATTAACGATAATGTGGTAAAATATTTTTCTCGCTATACGGAGTTGGTTATTAAAGAATTAGGCAGCTATGTTGATTATTGGGTGACTTTAAACGAACCAACGGTTCATGTCTGGAATGGATATATAGCCGGCAAGTTCCCTCCTAACAGAAGAAGTCCATTTACAGCTTTAAAAGTAATGAATAATTTAATAAGAGCCCATATCAAAAGCTACCAAGTTATTCATGATCATTTTCCCCAGGCACAAACGAGTATTGCTAAACTAACAAATTATTTTGAGCCAGCCCATAAGTGGTGCCCGGCTGAGCAATACTTAGCAAAAGCATTTAATTATTTTGCTAATACCAAGCTTTTAAATAAAGTTAAAAATCATCTTGATTTTATAGGTTTGGATTATTATTTTTATGACCGTATGGTATGGTATCCTCCATTTAAGAAAAATAGAAATGAAAGAGTTAGCGATATGGGATGGGAGATTTATCCGGAAGGAATTTATTATGTTTTAAAATATTTAAACCATTTTCATAAGCCAATACTTATTTTAGAAAACGGGATAGCTGATGCTGAAGATAAGCATAGAGCAGATTTTATTAAGCAGCATTTATATTGTGTCCACAAAGCTATTACTGAAGGAATTGACGTTCGTGGCTATTTTCATTGGTCTCTTTTAGATAATTTTGAATGGGCGGAAGGGTATAGTCCTAAATTCGGATTATACGCAGTGGATAGAAGGACATTTGAGCGGACTGCGCGGCCAAGCGCGAAGGTCTACAGTGATATATGTGCAAACAATCGTATTCAAGTTTAGGAAGACATTAAACTAATTTTGCATTTAAATTTTATTTTTATGTGGTTAACCGTAGCTATTGGTTCTTATTTTATTAATGCTGGCATCTATGTGGCAGATAAATTTTTGTTGTCAAAAAAGATTCATTCTTCCATAACTTATGCATTTTTTGTCGGTATCTGGAGTATTTTTAATATTTTTCTTTTAGTATTTGATCCTTGGGTGCCGGCCTTGAGGGAATTATTGGTTGATTTATTGGCGGGGGCATTATTTTTAGCAACATTGATTTTTTGGTATAAGACCTTGCATCAAAGTGAAGCGACTAGGGTAGTGCCGATCGTGGGCGCTTTAATTCCGATTTTTAGTTTTTTATTTTCTTACATATTTTTAGGCCAAAGCTTAGCAGAAAGACAATTGCTTTCTTTTGTTATTTTAATTATTGGCGGCATATTAATTTCTATAAAACATACCAGGTTTTATGTCGTTAAAGAAGTAATGGAGAGATTTAGGAATATTTTCGGTAATATTTTAGGCGGTATCCATGCCCAATACCGGCCAGCCCGTCGGTTAATTTTAAATTCAGTTACCTCGGCTTTATTTTTTGCCATTTATTATGTGTTGATTAAATATATTTATACGAGTCAGCCTTTTATTGGCGGCTTTGTTTGGTCTAGACTAGGAACTTTTATAGGTGTATTATTTTTGCTTTTTGTGCCGGATTGGCGCAAGCTTATTATTAAACACCAGAAAGGGGCGAAAACTCCAAAAAATTTAACCTTCTTTTTGTCAGTTAGGATATTAGCCGCTTTAGCCTTTATTATGCTTAATTGGGCGATTAGTTTAGGTAATGTCGCTTTAATTAATTCATTGCAGGGTGTTCAATATGTGTTTTTAATGCTCCTAGTATTATTTTTATCTACTAAGTTCCCAAAAATTTTAAGGGAAGAGCTAGGCGGAGGAGTGCTATTGCAAAAAATAATTGGCGTAGTGCTGATTAGCTTGGGATTATACATGCTTATTATTTGATGCACAACTCACAATTTGTAATTTACAATAAATAGATAGGTAATTATATGATTTATTTAGTGTTAGCATTTATTTTACTATATTTTTTTCTGGCTATAAGACGATTGGATTGGGCGGTGATGTTGATGTTGGCAGCCTTACCAACATATTTGATTAGGTTTAAAATTTTAGGGATTCCCTTTACTTTGCTGGAGGCGATGATTTTAATATCATTCGCGGTTTGGTTTATTTGGCATACGGAATTTAAAAATTTTATTCAAGGCAAATATAGCTGGCATGATTTGAAAGAGAATAAAAAAAAGAGAAGGAAATATCCTTTTAAATGGGAAATAATTTTTCTTTTACTAATATCCTATGGAGCGACCGCCGTAGCCGGGTTTAGCGATAGTGCTTTAGGTATTTGGAAAGCGTATTTTTTTGAGCCGGTATTGGTGTTTATCTTAGTGCTGCACCTCCCCCTAACCCCCTCCTTAGTAAGGAGGGGGGATAAAATAGAGCGTGGTGGCGCATTTTTATACAAAATTATGTGGCCGTTGGCTATTTCCGCCTTGGTGATTTCGCTTTTAGCTACTTATCAAAAGTTTACCGGCGTCTGGATATTTAATGAATTATGGGCAGCCGGGGAGACCAGGCGGGTGATTTCATTTTTCGGCTATCCCAATGCAGTCGGATTATATTTAGGGCCGTTGGTTTTAGTGATGACAGGATGGCTTTTTGATAATACAAAATACAAAATACAAAATACAAAATTATTTATTATTTTTATTACAATTATTTTATCTTTAGTATCAATCTATTTCGCCAAGTCTGAAGGAGCGTTGATTGCGGTGATTGCCGGGTTAATCGTCTTCAGCTTGCTGGCAGAAAAAAAAACAAGATGGGCAGCAATAGTGTTAGTAGTGGTCGCGGGTTCTGCTATCATGGCTTATCAACCAGCCAGGGATTATGCTTTTAATAAATTTACCCTTAATGATTTATCAGGTCAGATCAGAAAACAGCAATGGCGGGAAACCTGGCAGATGATGATCATTTCACCGGGACGATTTATTTTTGGTACTGGCTTGTCCGGTTATCAAAAAGCAATATTGCCTTTTCATCAGGAAGGAATATTTTTCAACAAAGATAATGACCCGGAATTTCACCGGCACGTGGTCTGGAATGAAAAGTATAAAAAATCGCATTGGCAGCCGGTAGAGATTTATATGTATCCGCATAATATTTTGCTGAATTTTTGGACTGAATTGGGGTTAGCCGGAATGTTATTGTTTATTTGGATTATATTTAAATTTATATTTACTGGTATTAAAACAATTAGAAATTTGGATGCCCCAAATAGATATTTAATAATAGGTCTGATTTGTGCTATGGTGATAATTATAGTTCACGGCTTGGTGGACGTACCGTATTTTAAAAATGATTTAGCGGTGATGTTTTGGGTTTTTATAGCGATGATGAGTATTATAAATTTAGAAGTTAAAGGCGAGAGTTTAAAAAATGATTAAATTGTTTTATGGTTAATTATTGGATAATTATATGGTTAAAAAAATATACTACAATAAGTTGATTCGTGATAAAATTCCGGAAAGAATTATTGAGAGCGGGGGTGAGTATAAGGTGAAAAAATTAAAAGATAAAGAGTTTGCCAAGGAATTATTAAAGAAAGTTGGGGAAGAGACCAGCGGTTTACTGCCAGCCAAAACAAAGAGCGACATAATTAAGGAGCTGGCTGATGTGATTGATGTTATTAAGGAGATTATGAAAGTTAAAGGTATCTCCAACCAAGAGATTAAAAAACAGCAGCAAGAGAATAAAAAATTTAAAGGCGGTTTTAAAAAGAGATTATTTTTACATTGGTCATCTGATACTGGCTATAAGACAAATGAAATAAGACATGATAAAAATTAATTACGTAATTAATTACGTAATTATTGTATTTACAATTTTATGAAAAAAGGAGTAAAAAATTTTTTTCTTTACATTTTGATTGGTTTTTTTGTGATATTCTTAATGTCTTTAGCTTATCCTCAAGATATTTGCGGAAGCGAAGAGCTAAATTCCAGTCCGAGAATATTTTTTATGTTTGCCATGATTTGGTTGGGCTTATTTTATTTTATCAATAAAGCCATAAAGAATATTTGGAAATTTTTATTAGTAGTGATGGTTGTTAGTTTTATTTTTGAATATTTTTTTGTAAACTATTATTTGCGGACATTACAGCTGGAGGGTTGGGGGGCATGGATAGGCATGTCGCTTTATTGGGTAATTTGGCTCGGAGCAACCAGACTAGCCTTCAATAAGATAAAGTTATAAATTGTTATATGTCAAATTAGGAGGCGTGCCAGAGTGGTTGAATGGGGCACTCTCGAAAAGTGTTGTTTGCGCAAGCGAACCGAAGGTTCGAATCCTTCCGCCTCCGCCAGAAGGCTTGCATTCTGTAAAAAACCAACCGTATGGTGAAATTTTTACTATTTTTTACTAATTAACAATATGACCGAGGAAGCTAAAACTTATAAAAAAATAGTTGAGTTGATTAAATTAGATAAACCGCTAATCATTTTTGATTTAGAGACAACCGGCTTGGCCTTGAGTATGGATAAAATTATTCAGATGGCTTATATAAAAATAATGCTAAACGGCCGGGTGGTTAAAGGCAGTATTTTTCTTAATCCAGAAATTGAGGTTTCGGAAGAAGCCACAGTTATTCACGGTATTACCAACGAGCAATTAAATGATCAGCCGACTTTCAAGGACAAGGCGCAGGAATTATGGGACTTGTTTAACGGCTGCTATTATAGCGGTTATAATGTCATAGGATTTGATTTGCCCATGCTTAAAAGGGAATTTGTTAGAGTAGGCAGGGATTTTTCTTATTCCCTGGATGATATAATTGATTCAAAACAGATATATCATTATATGGAGCCGCGGACTTTGTCGGCGGCTTATAAATATTATTGCCGGAAAGAGCATGTGGGCGCACATGACGCCATGGTTGACGTAGAGGCAGCAGCGGAAGTTCTAGCCAGACAGTTGGAAAAATACAAAGAAGCCAGGGACTGGGATTTTATACATAATATCAACAAAGTAGATGAAGAAAGATGGGTTGATAATGACCGAAAATTTTATTGGCGAAACGGAGAAGCGTATTTTGCCTTTTCTAAACACAAAGACATTTCTCTAGCTAAAGTAGCGGAAACAGACTCGGGATTCTTAAGATGGATACTTTCGGCAAATTTTTCCGATGAAACTAAAACGATAGTGGAAAAAGCATTAGAAGGAAATTTTCCTCAAAAAGAAAATAAATCATAATCCGTTAGATAGATTTTATGGACATTATATCGCATGCTCTTTGGGCTAATTTGGTTTTTAAAGAATTGCCGGTTGGACAAAAAAATTTAGCCGTGGTTTTTGGCGTCGCGCCGGACATAATTAGCTTTTCCTTTATAACCGTAAAGCATTTTATCCAAAAGACAATGCATTTTACCGATCCCCCTCTTTCTGTTATACCAAGGCGGGTATTTAAACTTTATAATATTACACATAGTTTAGTCATTTGGCTGGGGGTATTTTTTTTCTTATTTCTAGCCGGTTTTAGCTGGTTAGCGATTGCTTTTTGCGGTTGGGGCCTGCATATTCTTTTAGATATTTTCACCCATACATCGGCTTATTTCCCCACGCCGATTCTTTGGCCGTTTTCCCGTTTTCATTTTTCCGGTATCAATTGGTCAAGCAAATGGTTTATGCTGTTTAATTATGGGGTTTTGTTATTTTTGTATTTAGTATTTTATTTTTAACGTTATTTTACCTGACGGCAAAAGCCGCAACCGCCTGCCTGTGCAGGTAGGCAAATGCGGCACATGCGAATAGGATAAATTATAAATTAGGCGGAGGTTATATTTAGTAAAATTATAGTTCCTGTAGTTTAATGGATAAAACGCCGGCCTCCGGAGCCGGAAATCCAGGTTCGATTCCTGGTAGGAGCACCTAAACATATTATTTGTTAACTACGGCAATATCATATACAATATAAATATGGAAGATGAAAAGGGTAAAAGAATAATAGGAGCCAACGAAACTAATGACGACAAAAAATTAGATTTGACTTTGCGGCCAAAGACACTAGCTGAATACGTAGGACAAACTAAAGTTAAGGACAATTTGAAAATCACCATGTCAGCAGCGCAAAAAAGAAAGGAACCAATTGAGCATATCCTGCTTTATAGCGCGCCCGGTTTAGGCAAAACCACCTTAGCACATGTGATTGTCAACGAATTAGGCGCCAATATTCGGGTAACCTCCGGACCAGCTATTGAAAAAAGTGGAGATTTAGCTGCTATCCTTACGAATTTGGGTGAGGGGGATATTTTATTTATTGATGAGATTCATCGTTTAAACAGGACGATAGAAGAGATTCTATATCCAGCCATGGAAGATTATGCTCTAGATATTATTATTGGCAAAGGCCCGTCAGCGCGCACCCTGCGCATTGATTTGCCTCGTTTTACCATTATTGGCGCTACCACTAAGATTAGTTTATTATCTTCGCCTTTGCGGGACCGGTTTGGCATGACTCACCACCTTAATTTTTATGAACATGAAGACATTAAGGACATAATTAATCGCAGTGCTAAAATATTAAATGTTGATATTGACGAAAAGTCAGTTGACGCTATTGCTAAACGTTCTCGGCGCACGCCCCGGGTGGCAAATCGTATACTGAAAAGAGTACGAGATTACTGCGAAGTTAAAAGCGATGGCCGAGTTACTTATCCTATGTGCGTTGAAGCTTTTATTATGTTGGAAATTGACGAATTAGGGCTTGATTGGATTGATAGGAAAATAATTGAAACAATTATTGATAAATTTAATGGCGGGCCGGTTGGTTTAAATACCATTGCGGCCGCTACCGGAGAAGAAATGGCAACAATTGAGGAAGTTTATGAGCCGTATTTAATGCAGGTGGGATTTTTAGACAGAAGCCCACGGGGACGCATTGTTACAGATATTGCATATAAGCACTTAAAAAAGCAAAAGCCGGGGCAGAGTAAAATAATTTAAGAATTATATTGATATGACATTATCTCTTTCTATTTTTCTTTATATTTACTTTTCATTTTTGTTTTTTTGGCTATTTTTTAGTATGGCCGCTTTATACCATATGTTGAAGTTTGGCTTTAGAAATTTTACTACTTTTTTTACTACTTTTATATTTATTGGCATTTCAATAATAATGCTGGTTACTTCCTATAATTATATTACAGAGATCAACTGGAATACGAATGTTGTAATTTTAGATGGGCTAATTAATCCAACGATGCCATTTAATTAATTTTTAATTACTAAATTCAAATTACCCCTGTTTATGCTGTCTATTTATCGATTGCCAAATAAATTAGCCGACGAGGAAATCGTAAAAATTTTACGGAGGGATTTGTTTATTTTATTTAAAAAAGTGCTGTTGTTTATTTTGTTAGCAATTTTACCTTTTGCCTTTTTTTATATTATAATTTTTACCCAGCCTAATTTGCTTAAGGGGGAAGTTTCATCTCCCATAATTGTTTTAAGCGTAAGCGCCTATTATCTTTTTGTTTGGTTATTTTTTTTCTTTTCTTTTATAGATTATTACCTTGATGTTTGGGTAATTACCAATGAAAGAATAATTGACGTGCAGCAGCGGGGATTTTTTTCCCGAATAATTTCGGAGCAAAAATTGTTTCGCATTCAAGACGTAACCAGCGAAGTGCATGGCATAATTCCCACTATGTTAAAATATGGCGATGTCCATATACAAACAGCCGGGACCAAACAGAGATTCTTTTTTCACCAAGTCCCTAACCCGGACAAAGTTAGGGATATTATAATTAAGTTAGTCCAGAGAAATAAAACAAAACATAAGAATGAAACGGAAGATATCAGATAGTTTATTATAGGTTTTTAGCCAAATAATTTATAATTTTAAGTTTAAAAAGTATTAGGCAAGAGGTTTTATGGAATTAAATGAATTTAATTATTATTTACCGAAAAATTTAGTAGCGCAGAAACCAATCAGACCGCGAGACCATTCGCGGCTTTTAGTTTTAGAGAAGAAAACCGGAAAAATAAAACATAAATATTTTTATAACATTGTAGATTATTTGCAGGCGGGCGATGTTTTAGTTTTAAATAATTCAAAAGTATTTCCAGCTCGTTTGCTTGGTAAAAAGAAAATTACTGGAGGAAAAATTGAAATTTTGTTACATAAAAAAATTCGGAGTAATTTATGGCAATGCTTAATTGGCGGTAAGGGGAAGAGAGAGGGCTTAGAAATAAAATTTAAAAGCAAGTTAAGCTGTAAAGTCATAAAAGATAATAAAGATGGGACATGGGCGGTGAAATTTAATATGTCAGGAGGTGAATTAATGAAGGCTGTTAAAAAAGTTGGTTGGACGCCTTTGCCTCCATATATTAAGCGGCAGCGGGATTGTCATTATGTTAATCAAGGGGATGGGCCATTTGTGGCTGATGCTTTTCGCAACGACAGGAATGATTACCAGGCGGTTTATGCCGATAATAAAAAAATTGGGTCCGTAGCGGCACCGACAGCTGGTTTTCATTTTACGCCAGGATTGATTAAAAAGTTAAGAAATAAAGGTGTACAGCTTGAATATATAACTCTTCATGTCGGCTTAGGAACTTTTTCCCCGGTTAAGGTTGATGATATTACCAAGCACAAAATGCATGCGGAATGGATTGAGGTTAAAAAAAGTGTAGTTAATCGGATTATTAAAGCTAAACAGGAAGGAAAAAGAGTTATTGCCGTGGGAACGACCAGCGTAAGGACACTGGAGAGTGTATTTAAACACAAGAGAGGTTCAATCTCTTTTAAAGAGGTAGTGCCTCTTAATGCATATAAAGGCTGGGTGGATATTTTTATTTATCCTGGATTTAAGTTTAAAATAGTTGATGCCATGATAACAAATTTTCATTTGCCAAAATCAACCTTGCTAATGCTGGCGATGGCTTTTGCCGGGGAAGAAGCGATTGGTAAAGCATATAAAAACGCGATAAAAAATAAATATAGATTTTATAGTTATGGCGATGCTATGTTTATTTATTGATTTTGTATAAGCTTGACCTGGCTATTATATTTAGGTTATACTAAAACTAAGCAAATTTTAAAATTAAGATTTTATACTAAAAAAAGTAAATCAAAAATTTAAACTATGTCAGTACCAAAAAAGAGGCGAACAAAAAGTTCAGTAGGTAATAGAAGGTCACATCATGCTTTAAAAAAAGTGAATTTAAATAAATGTCCTCAATGCGGCCAAGCGGTTGAACCTTATAAAGCTTGTCCTTTTTGCGGCTATTATAAAGGCCGGGAAGTAGTAAAAGTTAAAACAAAAGACAAGAAGAAAGAGAAAAAAGGATAAATAATATATAAAGATTTAATTTTACATTTTTATTTCTGCCCGCCCGCTATCGGCTGGCACTGCCGGGCAGGCATTTCGTATTTTTAAAATTATGTCTAATCGTCATTTAGCTCGTACCTTAGCTATGCAGTCCCTGTTTCTTTGGGATTTTCGCGGTAAAAAAAATATTGATTTAGCAAGGGCAATCAAGGGTGTTTTTACTAATTTTGCTCCCGAATTCAATGACCACGGATTTGTTAAAAGTTTAATTACCGGAGTAATGGAGAATTTAGATACCGTTGATAGATATATAACTAAGTATGCCACTGAATGGCCTTTAGAACAAATAACAATTGTAGACCGAAATATTTTGCGAATAGGAGTTTACGAATTAGTATTTGACAAGGAAATACCGGCTAAAGTAGCTATTAACGAAGCTATTGAAATTGCCAAGAAATACGGCAGTGAGTCATCGGGAAAATTCGTAAATGGAGTTTTAGGAGCGATTTATAAGGATATGGAAAAAATTGAAGCCGGCAATGAAAATAGTAAAGATAAATAAAAAATATTTAAATAGATAAAAATTAATAAATTGTTATATTGTTATATGGTTATATGGCTTAAAGCAAGTGAAAAATATAGCCATACAACAATATAGCCATACAAAAATGAGAAACAAGAGCATGTCTGCTAAAGGCAGATCCGCCTCAGGTGGAAAAGATTTTTCTAAACTTGAGAAAATTATTGGCGTTAAATTTAAAGACGTTAATTTACTTAAACAATCAGTAGTTCACCGTTCTTATTTAAATGAGCATCCTCAATTTGAATTAAATCATAATGAAAGATTGGAATTTTTAGGAGATGCAGTTTTGGAAATAATTGTAACCGAATATTTATTTAGAAATTTTCCAGATACACCGGAAGGAGATTTAACGAACTGGCGCGCCAGCTTAGTTAATTCTAAAATTTTAGCTGAAATAGCCCAAGAAGTTAAATTAGAAAAGTATCTTTATTTATCAAAAGGAGAAAGCAAAGATAAAGATTCCAAGGCCCGTCAATATATTTTAGCTAACGCTACTGAAGCATTGATTGGATCTATATATTTAGACCTAGGCATTAAAGCAACCAGAAAGTTTATTAAGGCAAAAATAATATCTAAGCTTGAATATATTTTAGCTAATAAGCTATATCTTGATCCTAAATCTAAATTTCAGGAAAAGGCCCAAGAAGTATATAGAATTACTCCTCATTATAAAGTTATAAAAGAATCAGGGCCTGACCACGACAAATTATTTGAGGTCGGATTATATTTAGGCGACGAGCAAATAGCTTTGGGCAAGGGCTCTTCCAAACAAGAAGCACAAGTTAAAGCGGCGCAAAAGGGAATAAACAAGAAAAAATGGTAAGTTTGTGAAATTTAGTTTGTTTTTAAAGAGCACGGGTAAATTTTTAATTATTAATTTATAATTTTAAAAATATGATCATTAAAGAATTTTTTAGAACCGCTGTAAGTAAAAAAGCCTCTGACTTGCACTTAGTAGTCGGCTTACCGCCAGCTCTACGTATTGATGGCCAATTGGTTTATATTGAAAACAAAGAAAAAATAACAAAAAAAGACATG
>CAZXKB010000139.1:0-3360 GCA_964641285.1 uncultured Gammaproteobacteria bacterium
TTGTCCGGAGTCTCGCAACTTGGTGTAGAAAAATTTAGAATACCCTCCCCTATCATCACTCTCATGCCAGCCCTGGACGCTGCTTCAGCTGTTTCTTCTTCAAAAAAAGACATATCATTAAAACATGTAACTCCGGCTTTAATCATTTCAAGGCAAGACAAAATTGCGACTTTCTTAACAAAATCTGATTTAACATACTTAGTTTCAATCGGCCAAATGTGATCCTCTAGCCATTCATGTAGAGGTAAATCGTCCGCTAAACCCCGAAAATAAGTCATAGCCGCGTGAGTATGCGTATTAATTAGCCCAGGCATAATAATACTATTACCAGCATCTATTATTTCAGGTGCTTTGTATTTATTTTTTAGTTCTCTTTCTTTACCAACAGCAACAATTTTATTCTCTTTAGCTACCACTATACCATCTTTAATAATAGAAAAACCTGAATCCATTGGCAAAACATATTTTCCTTTAATTATTAAATCACTTGGCATATTTTAATTAATTCGCTTTTTTATAATTCTTATAATTTCCCTGTTAGCGCCAGATTTCATAACTTCTTTAATTTTATTACGTAATTTATTACGTAATTCTTTATCATTGATTAGTCTTTTAATAGCGGCTATAAATGTTTCTACAGTCACCTCACTTTGATTTAAAATTATAGCTGCTTCTTTCTCTTTAAAAACTTGGGCATTTTCCTCCTGATGGGAACCGGGAATAGGAATTAATATGGCTGGCTTGCCCAAATATGATAATTCGGTTAAAGCGCCCATGCCACATCGTGACACAACTATATCGGCGGTTTCGAACACTTCTGCTATCTGATGCGTGTTTAAAAATTCATAATTTTTATAATTTTCAATTTTTAATTTATTGTTAGTGCTCTTCCCTTTTCCCGTTATATGAATAACCTGACAAAATTCAACAAGCTCCTTGGCACTTTGCTCTACTAATTTATTTATAGCCAAAGCTCCAGTACCCCCACCAATTATTAAAACTATCGGTATGTTATTTTTAAGGCTAAACTTCTTTTTTATTTCTCTAATTTCTAATTTTACATTTCCAATTTTACTTCGTACCGGATTGCCAATCCAAACCGCTTTCTGGCCATAATCCTTTAGAGATTTAGCAAATGTTACGGTAATAATTTTAGCAAAAGGGAGCATTAAGCGATTAGCTAAACCAGAGCGAACATCTTGCTGATGAATTAGTACCGGGATTCTTAATATCCAGGCAGCCCAAACCGCGGGTACGCTGACAAAACTGCCGGCACTAATGACTAAATCCGGCCGCCATTTTAACATTATAAAAAATGCTTGCCAAAAACCAGTTATAATTAAAAACAAATCAATAAAATTCCATAAGGAAAAATAGCGACGTAATTTGCCGTTAGCAATATTTTTAAATTTAATATTTTCTTTCTCTACCATCTGGCGTTCAGGGCCCTTTCCTGTCCCCAGCCATAAAAAATTTATTTCACTGATTTCATGCTCCAGATTTCTAATTTCATCGACAATAGCTAAGAGCGGCATCACGGAACCGCCAGTTCCTCCGCCAGTCAAAAGAATTTTTTTTATATTATTTGCCATAAAATTTAAAAAATTATTACAGATACAATTTGCTGTTTACTATTACCTCAAGCTCGTCTGCTTACTAATATTAACTAAAATACCAGCTGCAGCTAAGGTAGCCAAAATTGCAGAGCCGCCGTAGCTAACCAAGGGCAAGGGCACGCCAGTCATGGGAATAAGATTGATAATTCCGCCAATATTAATAATCGCCTGAAAAACAAGCCAGCTGACAATACCAATGGCTAATATTCGGCCAAAGTCATCAGGCGCCCTAACCGCAATTAAATAACCGCGATAAAATATATATAAATAACTAATTATTAAAAAACTGCTAATAATCAATCCTGTCTCTTCGGCGATAACGGCAAAAATAGCATCACCGCTAACTTCGGGTATATACATATATTTCTGGCGGCTTGCCCCCAAACCCCTTCCCCAAAAGCCGCCCGAGCCAACGGCAATTAATGACTGGTTTACCTGATAACAAATTTCTTGCTTACTAAAATTAGGATCAAATAAACATTTAAAACGATTACGCTGATATGACGAAAATTGAACCATCAAAGCAAAGCTTAATGCTCCGATTAATATCATGAAAAATATATGTTTAAAGCTTCCACCACCGACAAAATAAACAATCAGGGAAGTTATAGCCACGATTGACAAAGTGCCAATGTCAGGCTGGAGTATCATTAATAAAGCAATTGCTCCCAAAATCACTACAAAAGGACCGATTCCCTGAGAAAAATCCATTAATTTTTCTTTTCGGTTCTCTAGCCAAGCGGCTAAATATAATAAAAATGATAGCTTTACAAATTCCGAGGGCTGAAGGGAAAAACCCAGTACTTTAATCCAACTACGAGCCTTGCCCCATTCGGCCGTGAGACCGGGGATAAATACTAAAAGCAATAAAATTATAGAAAAAATTAAAAACCCTAGCGCATATTTTCTCAATCTATGATAATCAATATAGGAAAAAATCCAAAAAGCGACCAGACCTATGGATAAACCGAATAATTGATGTTTAGCATAATAATAAACATCATTAAATTTGGCGTATGATATAGCTCCCGACGCGCTTGATAAGCTTATTAAACCAAAAACTAAAACAACTAATATAACAATAATTAAACTCTTATCCGGTTCATGCTGGCTTCCTTGGCTGGAAAATATTTTATTAATGCCTTTTTTTAGAGTGGACATACCTTAATTTCGATTTACAATTTTTAGTTGTCGATTAAATAAAAAGCTCTAATCGTAAATTCAAAATCATAAATTGACAATTTATCTCACATTGTCTTATCTAATAAAAATATAATTAAACCCATGCCAGCCATAACTCCGGCTATAACCCAAAATCGCATAACCACTTTTGTTTCTGGCCACCCCTTTGCTTCAAAATGATGGTGGATAGGAGCGGACAAAAAAATCTTTTTACCATTAAATAATTTTTTAGATAATATCTGAATTATAGTAGACAAGGCTTCGATAACAAAAATAAAACCTAAAAAAGGCAAAATAAAAACAGTATTAGTATAAAGAGCAACTAAGGCTAAGGTTACACCCAAGGATATTGAGCCAGTATCACCCATAATAAACCTGGCTGGATTAATATTAAACCATAAAAAAGCCAAAAGAGCACCAACTATTACCCCGCAAAAAGTAGCTAGATCATATTTTCCCGTAGTGAACGCGATTAATCCATAACCGGTAAAAGCGGCCTGCAGATTAAGTACGGATTATCGTTATAGGACTTGTGTGTTATTAAGTGAATAAGTTTTTTGTA
>CAZXKB010000140.1:0-5820 GCA_964641285.1 uncultured Gammaproteobacteria bacterium
AAAATCCCGCAAAGCCGAAACGTCTACTCCGGGAATTGGTATATGGGCAGCCAGACGAAATATGACCAGCATAGCTAAAACAAACAGAATGTTTTTCCTTAAATCTTTAGCTTTCCAAATTTGCAATATTTTATCTATAATCATGGTTAAATTGTTGTATTATTAATTGTTAAATAGTTATATTCCCATCTAACAATTAATAAGATAAAACAGCTTTGGGAAATCCGGGAAGAGAAAATGGATTTCCTTCCCGGCGAAAATAGGATTGAATAATGCTAGAGAATTTACTTAATCAAACATTATATCATGTATTATCCCAGACTCACTGCCCAAAAATGATTTAAAAAAACAAAAAGATTCATATATTTCTTTAGCGATAGACCTAACTTTGCTTATTATTCTTTTTATCCCTTTCATGTTTCCTCCTTTTTCTCTTCGCCCTTTCCAAAACTGTTTTATTAAATTTTAAATTACTATTTATAGTTTATAATTATTAATCGATAATTGTTAAGTAAAATTTTATTTCTTCTTTGTGTCTTTTACTTTATCTTTTTCACTCATATTTTTAATCTGCTTTTTAACACTTTCGCTCATCTTTACATTAATAAATTTTAGCCCTTTTAACTTTAGTTCTTCGTTACCTAAAATTTTAACCCCTGTTTTCAGGGTATTAATTAATTTCTTGGCGAGCAATGCTTTCGGGTCTATTGTGTCATTGTCTCTATAATATTTATCAATCAACCTTAAATTAACCGTTTGATTTTTCGGTTTTAATGATTTAAATCCTCGCTTTTTGGGAGTTCGTAGCAACACCTGCTTCATACCCAGCCTTTTTAAGCCGCTTACACCGGATCTTGATTTCTGCCCTTTCAAGCCTCTGCCACTATAAGTTCCGTGACCAGAAGCATTGCCTCTGCCCACCCTTTTTCTTTTTTTAGTGGCTCTCTTGTTGGGTTTAACTGTATTTAATGATAATGGCATAACGCATTAGTTAATTAGGAGTATAGTAATTAATTGGCTTGTTATTTATTGGCCTGCTAATCACTGCTTAACTTTATTTTTATTCTTTATGATTTATCCTCCTTGTCTTCTTTCTTTTTTTTATTTTTGCTGCCTGCATCTTGTTTTGCTCTTTTTTCCACTTTTCTTAAATTTTTAAGCGCTTCTATCGTGCACTTAGCTACATTAACTTTATTATGTGTGCCTAAAATTTTAGTAGTTACATTTTTAATGCCAGCCAACCCTAACACGATATGTACCGCTCCTCCAGCAATAACGCCTTTACCTCGGCGAGCTGGCTTTAATATAATTTTAGCTGCTCCAAACTTATAATAAATTTCATGCGGTATAGTATCATTAACAATGGACACATCAATAATATCTTTCTTGGCTTTATTTACCGCTTTAGTAACAGCAATAGTTACGTCAGCCCCCTTTGACAGGCCAATGGCTACCTTGCCCTTTTTATTACCAATAGCCACACAAGCGCGAAAACGCATTCTTTTCCCGCCAGCCATCACTCGGGTAACTCGAGCTATGTCTACAATTCTTTGATCAAACTCTTCCTGGTCTTCACTTCTTGTGCTTCTGGCATCTTTCTTGTTTTTTGCTTTTTCAAATCTTCTTTTTTTTAGGTAAACAGATCCATTTCCTCCGGTATTACCGGAAGAAAATTTGGCTCCCGTGCTTCGCTTATCAATTGAAGTTTTGGCAGATTTCCCTATAGCTACGTTTTTATTTTCCTTTGATTTATCCATAATATATTAACAACTTGCGCGCTTGAAACGAAATTTGGATAAATTTTTTTCCGTAAAATATTCAATCGCGTAATTATTTAAAACACTAAGATAAGTATAATTATTAAAATATTAAAACTTCAAACCGCCTTTTCTGGCTCCTTCTGCCGCGGCCTTAACCCGTCCATGATATTTAAAACCCCCTCTATCAAAAACTACTTTAGTTATCTTCTTGCCTAACGCCTTTTTGGCCATTAACTTGCCTAACTCAAACTCTATCTTTGTTGCGTCCGCTTTACTTTCTTTATTTTTAGTTTTACTTAATTTTATTTCTCCACTGTGGGCGCTAATCAAAGTCTTCCCCTGATCGTCATCAATAAGCTGCAAATACATTCCTTTATTTGATTTAAAAACACTTAACCTGGGACTTTCTTTCGTGCCTTTAATTTTGGCACGAATTTTAATCCTTCGTCTATCTCTTTTTGTTTTTTTTACCTTCTCATTATTCATATAAACGCTAATTTAACAAGTGAATATTTATTTTGTTTCTTTCTAGACATTTACTCGCTCTTAACGGCCGCTTTTCCTGCTTTTCTCCTTATTACTTCATCAATATATTTTATGCCCTTTCCTTTATAAGGCTCCGGCTTTCTAATCTTTCTGATCTGGGCGGCCACTTCACCCACCAACTGCTTGTCAACGCCATTGATAATAATAACATTCCCTTCTACTGTAGCATCTATTCCTTCTGGCAAACTATATTCAACTGGGTGAGAATAGCCTACGTTTAAAATTAATTTTTTGCCGTTTAAACTAACTCTATATCCCACTCCAACTATTTCTAGCTTCTTAACAAATCCCCCGTTTACACCTTTAACCATATTATTTATTAAACTGCGGTACAGGCCCCAAAAAGCTTTTTCTTTCTTGTTTTCTGAATTTTTAACCGTGGTTTTAATCTCATCGTCGCTAATTTCTACTTTAACTAAACCATGTAATTTCTGCTTTAATTCTCCTTTTGGTCCTTTGACCACTATAAAATCGCCCTCAATTTTTACTTGGGTTCCCTGGGGTAACTTGATTGGCACTTTTCCTAATCTTGACATAAAATATAATCTATAGATTTAGACTCAATTTAATATATTTCACAAATAACTTCCCCGCCTAAACCTTTCTTCCTTGCTTCTTTGTTGGTCATTAACCCTTGGGGGGTAGAAATAATAGCTGCGCCTAAATTATTTAAAACTCTAGGCAAATTATCCTTATTAACATAAATCCGCAGTCCTGGCTTACTGATACGCTTTAGTGAAGTAATATTAGGGCGTCCGCTCTTCTTATATTTCAAGGTAATTTTCAACTCATTAAAAACCGCCGCTTTATTTTTTTTGGCATTGCTCTCAATTACCTCAACGTCATAAATCCAGCCTTCTTGTTTAAAAATTTTAGCTATTTCATATTTAATTTTACTCATAGGAAAAACTACTTCATGCTTTCGAACAGCTAAAGAATTCCTTAACCTTGTTAACATATCTGCAATTGGATCTGTCATATAAAATAATTAAAAAATTAAAAAATATTTAAAATTTAGAAAATATATTATTTATTGTTTTGCAATCCTGCATTTTATTTTAAATTATTACCCTTTCTATTACCAGCTTGACCTGGTGATTCCCGGCAAATCTCCATTCTCGGCTAATTCGCGAAAACATATTCGGCATAAGCCAAAATCCCGCATATAGCCACGATTACGCCCACAACGCCAGCATCTCCGCACTATGCGGGTTGAAAATTTCGGTTTCTTTTTTGCTTTTGCGATTAATGCTTTTCTGGCCATAAATATCAACTATTTAATTTCTATTTAACTCTTTTTAAATGGGAAACCCATTAATTTAAACAGCTCTAATGCTTCTTTTCTGGTCTTGGCTGTAGAAGCCATGCTAACTTCTAAACTAAAAACGTTTTCCACTTCATCGGCTTTAATTTCTGGAAAAGCCAGATGTTCGCGAAAACCAACGGTTAAATTACCGAGTTTATCAGCCGATTTCTCGCTTATACCCCGGAAATCTCTTACTCTGGGAAATGTTACATTAATTAATTTTTCCATAAAATCATACATGCGAGAACCTCGTAGGGTTACACAAGCGCCAATAACCATCCCTTCTCTGACTTTGAACGATGAAATTGATTTACGCGCTTTGGTTAATATCGGCTTTTGTCCGGTAATACGAGACAAACTGTTAATTACATTATCTATATAAGCTTTTTCTTTGGTATGACGGCCAAAACCAACATTAACAACTACCTTGACTAGCCTGGGCGCCTCTAAATTATTCCTATAGCCAAATTTTTCTTTAAGCTTTGGCAATATTTGTTTTTTATACAATTCTTGTAATCTCATACTAATAATTTTATGCTAATTTGAAATTAATTCAGTAAATGTTTATTCGCCATATTCGTATAAATTCGCTCAAATTCGCGATTTAACTAATCTATTACTTGCCTACATTTTTTACATACCCGCACTTTTTTCTTTTTTTTCTTAGTCTGCCTTGACTCCTCCTTTTCTGAAGGAGAATTTTTTTCTAGGCCGGTAGTTCGACTTTTAAATATTTCAATATACTTATAACCCACTCTGGTAAGCTTGCCGCACTTAGGGCAAACTAACATTATATTTGATATATCTAACGGGGCGGGGAATTCAATCCTCTGGCCTTTTTCGCCTTGCTTTCTCGGGCGCATATGCTTAATCAATAAATTTAATCCTTCAATGCTGGCTTTGCGCCGCGACGGAAAAACCTGCAAAACTTTTCCGGTCTTGCCCTTATCCTTTCCAATTAATATTTTTACTTTGTCTCCCTTTTTAATCTTCATAATCTACAAATTACGAATTTTTTACAAATATATTAATTTTTAAATATTGTATAAATTTTATACTTTTTAATTTGGCTATTTATTTTATCCTTATCACAACACTTCCGGCGCTAAACTGGCGATTTTCATATATCCTTTCTGCTTTACCTCTCGGGCAACCGGGCCAAAAATTCTAGTGGCCCTTGGGTCCTTCTTTTCTTTTTCTATAATAACGCAGGCATTTTCATCAAACCGCAAATAAGTACCGTCTTTACGTTTGGTCTCTTTTTTGGTTCTAACTATAATTGCCCGTACTATATCACCTTTTTTAATAGCTGTATGGGGAGTTGCTTCTTTGACTGACGCAGTAATAATATTGCCTACTCTGGCGTAACGTCTTTTATATCCGCCTAAAACACTAATGCACTGGACTATCCGGGCGCCTGAATTATCAGCAACTTTAATTTTTGATTCTAATTGTATCATATTATTATTCGCATTAGATTAGCGATATAGTACCCGCCACTTCTTTTCTCTTGATAATGGCCGACACTCAATAAAAATAACCCTATCATCTATTTTATATTTATTTTTTTCGTCATGAACTTTGTATTTTCTGCTGACAGTATATCTTTTTTTATACTTAGGATGAATCTTTACCCGATCAACTCTAACCACAATAGTCTTATCCATCTTATCGCCAATAACAATGCCGTTGAATCTCTTTTTAATGGTTTTTCCGTTTTTTTGTTTCTTGTTTTCTTCTTCTTTGATATCTTTCATATTGTTTTGATTACTTATTTAATCAATGGCGCGGTTAATTAATAATTTTTATACTAAAAATATTAATCAAATCAAACAGCTAATTAACTGTGCGGCTATTTAACTATTTTTTAACTTCTGATTACTGTTTTCCTTAGTATTTAATAAAGTTAAAATTCTCGAAATAATCTGACGCGTTTTCCTAATCCCGCGGACATCCTTTAATTGTTTATTAGCATCCTTAAAACGCAAATCTCTTAGCTTATCGCGAGATTCGGCTAATATTCTATGTAAATCTCCTTTGTCTTTCTTTTTTAACTCTTTTAATTCCATATATTAACTCTTGCTAATAAACTTACACTTTATTGGCAGTTTATAAGTCGCGGCTATCATTGAATTTTTAGCTATCTCTTCGCTAACTCCGTCCATTTCGAACATAATCATGCCCGGCTTAACCACCGCCACATAATGA
>CAZXKB010000141.1:0-9618 GCA_964641285.1 uncultured Gammaproteobacteria bacterium
ATGATTTGGCTCACCTAAAATAACCCCCCCCCCTAACTTGAGAGCCGTAATTACTGGTGGATCATTTACTTTTTTCATTTGTTCTAAAAATTGGAAAATCTTGAATGCATTATTTATGTTTATCTCATTTATATTCCAGATTACTCGCGGGAAATATCCGTATTCTAGTACATGAGTTGAATGCCCAACTTTTAGGCTTTGTTCGTGTTGAGAAACGGTAAAAATTATTCTATATATTTTATTTTTGTTTATACTATAGATAAATCCTGCTTCTCCATGCACGGTTATTACCGTATAAGAATCATATTGTTTTTGGTAATAAATCCCTCCCCCGCTAAGGTTAAAAATTCTTTTTTTTCGTTCTCCTACAAATAAAAACTGCGGTAAATCTGATACTATATTTTTCATCTTCCATCCCTCTTTTTGCAATTTTTAAAGAAACAAATAATAATTAAATAATTATATAGTATATACATTTGCCCAAATTTTGTCAAGGATCAAAGATATTAATCAAGTTTATTCTATGTCGGGGTGAGAGGATTTGAACCTCCGATCTCATCGTCCCGAACGATGCGCCCTAACCACTAGGCCACACCCCGATGGATTAATTATTTCTTAAACTAAATGTTTTATTTAAAATATAAGTAAATATAGATTAAATTATACTAAATAACATAGCTTGCCAAAAACCATCAACCTCAAATCCTTTAATGACGAATGAGGAAAATAAAATTAGCAGGGCGTTAATAACAAAAATGAACAAGCCCAAAGTTAAAATATTAATCGGTAATGTTATTAAAATTAAGATTGGCTTAAGAATAACATTAACTATGCCTAAAAATACAGCTAACCATAGAGCGGCCCAAACTCCACTGATAGCTATTCCGGGAATAATGTAAGCGCTGATTAAAATCGCTAAAGCTGTAACCAGCCATTTTAATAATAAATTCATAAAATTTGTTTAATAGTGGACTGTACCGGATTTGAACCGGTGGCCTCTGCAATGCGAATGCAGCGCTCTACCAGCTGAGCTAACAGCCCTTATTGACAACATCTATTCTTTAATTAATTCCACGCCTTCCACTAACACATCTTCAGTTGGATGGCTTTGGGCATTAACTTCCATAGCTTCTATTTTATCTACTATTTCCATGCCTTCTATAACATAACCGAAATTAGTATGCTTGCCGTCAAGCCAGGGAGTAGAAGTAGCTGTCACGATAAAAAATTGGGAGCCATTGGTGTTTGGCCCGGAATTAGCCATAGCTAAACTGCCACGCACTAATTTATGGCTATTTATCTCATCTTGGAATCTGTAGCCTGGGCCGCCGGTACCGTCGTCAGACCAATCTCCATCTTTAGACAACGGATCTCCGCCCTGTATCATAAAATCCTTTATTACTCGATGAAATTTTGTCCCATTGTAAAATTCCCCTTTAGCTAAATTTAAAAAATTATTAACAGTTATCGGCGATTCATTAACGTAAAACAAAACTTTAATATCGCCTAAATTAGTCTTTAACAAAGCTCCGTTATATTGAGCGGTTAAATGTTCCAACTCTACTTTTTTCGGCTCATTAGTTGACTGCTGACTTGCCACCTCTTTTTTACCGGTCGGATTTGTTACTGGCTTAGCTCCGTGCCTTATTTCATCAATTCTTTTCATTACTTCGCTCTCGTCATAATTAGTAGAATCTTTCGGGGCATTTTTTTCTGTAATAGTGCTCTTTGGCGTAGTAGCTGCGCAACCAGTAATTAAAATTATTAAAAATAGAAGAAATATTATTCTCATAAATTTACCATAATAAAAATTATAAAACTTAATATTAATTTAAAGATTGCCATAATATAACAAATTACTGTTCTGGTCAAAATAAAAGCGTTTTTTTACGTACTTTCCTCTTAAAACATCAGGAAGCCAATGCTTATCATCAGCCCACATTTTAGCAAAAGGCAGCTCTTCTTGATTAAACCACTGCAATTTGCCCTCCCCCTTATCTCTTAGTTCGCCTTCAAATTCATCACAGACAAATACATAACAATAATTATTCCATTCTTCTTTTTCATTAAAAATAAATTCTAATTCTCCCAACTTTTCTAAATTTTTAATGACTACCCCTGTTTCTTCTTTTACTTCTCTTTTAACCGATTCTTCCGGCGTTTCTCCTAATTCAACTTTACCGCCAGGCCCATTCCATTTGCCCTGGCCAAAACCCCGCTTTTTGAACTGCAATAAAACCTGGCCTTTCTCATTAACTATATAGCAAACATTAACTATATAGGGAAATCTCATATAATCTTATCTAATTATTATTTCTCTAAATTATAATATCTCCTTTAATCTTATTTTGGATCAAATTCTCTTAATTTGAATTCGCAATTCGCGGCATTCGCATATATTTGCGAATTCGCATTATTTGACCCAAAATTCTCTTTTTAATTCCTGGTCATCTTCCATTTTCTTTTCCTCAATTTTTTCTTTAGCCTTTCCGCGTAGCTCTTTTAATTCCAGCTTAACCAATCCCCGGCTTTTTTGGGTTAAATATTTTTTATTATTCAATTTAGGGTCCTCAATTACTTCTGCCAGCAACACGTCTAACATAGCGCCGATTTTCGGCCCAGGCTCAATTTTTAATAGCTTCATTAAATCATCACCGTTAATTTTTAACATTTTCACTGAGATAGGATCATCCTGCACTTTCTTCATCATATACTCCAAATGGCGCAATTTATATGGTTTAGCTTTAGGTACGCCGGAACCAAGCCGGTCTGCTATCCGTAAATCTATTAAATCTCTTAAATTTTCTTCTCCTACTTTGCAAATTAACCGCCTGACTGATGACGCGGTCACTTCGCCTACATTATAATAGAACATATGATTACGGATTAAAGTAGTAACTTTTTCTAAGTCCGTACTGGGAAATTTCAACCGTTGCATTATCTTTTTGGCAACTTTAGCTCCAATAATATCATGGTTGTAAAAAGTAGCATCTCCCTTGATAAATCTTTTAGTTTGTGGTTTAGCTACATCATGCATAAGTGAAGCAAATCTTACCCGCCAATCTTTACTAGGGCAATACTTTAAGGAAAGAACTGAATGCTTAAAAACAGTATAAATATGATGGCGATTTTGTTTCACATCCACTCCTCGCTCTAACTCGGGTATAATATATTGTAATAATTTTGTTTGATGCAATAGAATAATACCTTCATAAGCCCTGTCTGAAGTTAAAATTTTTATTAATTCATCACGAATCCTTTCTTGGGCAATAAATTTTAAGCTCCCGGCCATTTTCTTAATTGCCCGCTCGGTTTTAGCTTCAATAGCAAAATTTAACTGGCAGGCTAATCTGACTGCCCGCACCATGCGCAAAGCGTCCTCTTTAAATCTGTCTACTGGCTCACCGACTGCTCGAATAATCTTTTTCTTCAAATCATTCTGTCCGCCGAAAAGGTCTATAATACCATCCTCTAAAATCTGCTTAGTGATTGGAGTTTGAGATTCGGTAATTTCCATGGCCATAGCATTGATGGTAAAATCCCGCCTGGATAAATCTTTCTCCAAGTTGTCCTCAAAAATAATCTTATCTGGATGTCGTCTATCACTATACCCCTGTTCGCTACGGTAAGTGGTTGCTTCGGCAACATCTTCAGCTTCGCCTTGTTTATTCTTAAACGGGATTAATACTGTACCGAAGGTATTTTCATACTTGCTTTCTGGAAAAATTTTTAAAATTTGTTCTGGACGAGCTTTAGTAGTAATATCCCAATCTTGTGGTTCCTTTGTTTTTAGATTGGAATAATAAACATTTCTAGCGGCCTGTTCAGTCAATAGCAAGTCACGTACGCATCCGCCCACGATATAACTTGGGAAACCAGCTTTTTCTAGTTTTTTAACTATATTTTTTATATAATCCGGAATATTCATAAGATCTTTTGCAAAATAAGCTTTAGAAATAATTTTTTCAAATTTCAAAGCGAAAAATCAGAAAAGCGAAGATGTTTATGATGGATATAAGCGGAGGAGCTTTTCTGGTTTTGCAGCTGAAATTTGGAAAAATTAGCCTGAATGTTATTTCGCAAGAGGTCTTAAGACTATTATAACATAAAAAGCCAACTTATCATTGGCTCTATTTTCTAAATTAACTTTATAATAAATTTATTTTTAAGTCAAAAAAATTGCTTTTTAAAGCAATTTTTAAAAATACTTAAAATAATGAGCAATTTAAAAAATTTTTTTAATCTATAAATTGCTTTCTTTAAATTATCCATATTATTTAAATATATAATTAATGGCGAAAAGTAAGTAAGCTCCCTGCCTTGACTTAACTACCGAGAAATGCCTTGTTTAGCTCTAAAATTTAATTAACGGCCTACATTGATTAGACGAAGAACCAATAATCAATGCAGACTATAATTATATTATAATAAATTACTCGTGTAAGCTAAGTAGCCCAAAGAGCTTAACTTACTTTCAATTCTATCCTAACACCAAAAAATTAAAATATTCTGAATTAAAAATTAAATATAGATTAAAATATATTTTCTACTGTAAAAAATATTGCAAAAAAATAAGGCAGAGTTTATTAACTCTGCCTTCAGCGCTTATAGATTAATTCTTGCTGAATAACTTCTTTCGGCCAATTCCAGCTAAACCAATTAAGCCGCAACCTAACAAAAGCATAGTGGCTGGTTCAGGAACCGGAGCACATTCTGCGATATAACCAGACATATTGCATAAATTAACCTCGTCATTCCACCTCCAATTATATTTACCCCACATAGCCAGATGCTGCTCTGAGCCAGGCCCATAAAAATCATTGGGCTCTCCGTTATACCAATTGGCCCAACCCCAATCTTCACCAGTCACCCATGACCAATTTATCTCTGAGTTCATTTCTTCTCTAGGTTGGTACCCGCCAAGCCAATATTGCCCGGAAATACCCTCTAAAAGGCTTTCTAAAAAAGACTGTTCTGGCTGACTGGTCACTGCCGCTAAATTATAATTGCCCAGCAGATCGTTTGCTGCGTTTTCCCAGCTCATGCAAGGAGAACAAACTACGGCATAGTCATGATTGTCCCATGTACCCGAAGTGATTATTGATGATGCGCCGACTATACAGGCTAGCCCTAAAACCATTACTGCACAAAATAAAATTACAATTTTATTTTTCATCCAATTCCTCCTTCCGGTTTTAAATTAACGATTTATGTTACTTTTCTGGTCTTATTTGCACCTCCCTTTTGGATAATTTTATCCCCCACAATTAAAAGGTGGGGCTATTAAAAAGAACCAACAAAAAATACCAAACAATTTAGACATTTGGTATAATTTTATCTTCTTATCCTATACTAAACAAAAAACCTTGTCAAGATTAATTATGTTATTCTATTATTTTATTTAATATTAGCTAAATTTATTAATCATAGCAAAACTTTGTTTAATATATTTTTCCTGCTTTGAAATTTTTTATCATTAATTCTGTGCCTTCAAATAATTTATCCGGTAAATTATCAAAACTAAACCAGCGCCATTCTTTATATTTATCAGGCTCTCTAAGCATGGGTTTTCCCTCCTTGTGTTCTGCTTTCAAACCGACATTAAGATAATGCTTATTGTCGCTCTTTAAATAACGCATTTCGTCCGCTAGCGATACTAATTTAAATTTATCAACATCCAAACCAACTTCTTCTTTTACTTCTCTTTGGGCAGCCTCAAGAATCGTTTCTCCGAATTCTAAATGTCCGCCTGGAAAACACCATTCCCCGGCCCCATGCGACTTTTGGCGCAAACCCAAAAGCACTTCTCCCTTTTTATTTTCTATCATCACCCCGATCCCCACTTTTGGATATAATTTAGCCATAATTATAATCGCTTTAACCATTTTAAAATCATCCAAGCAATCATCCCTCCGGTTATAGCTGTAGCTAATTGCGGCCAACTCATCATCTGAGCTACCTTTACTGCCAATTCCTGTTTAACTAATAGCTTAGCTATAAAATTGGCACTAACAAATAAAAAAATAAATTTAAGGCTAGCGCCAACTATTACCCCCAGCCAATAACCATAAAGCTCATTTTTAGAATTATTATATAACCAGTCAACGCCTAATATTAATATTACATTGCCAATCATAATAAATGGTACTGTCGGAGCTAATATGGCTGGTAATAAACCTCCCGCCAAGGCCATCAGACTGGGAATTAAGCACAACACTAAAGCGCTTCTGATCCCAGCTATAAATAAAGTTAAAATAAGAATGGCGTTAATAATCGGGCCGGTTATCCATTGCAGATGAATAAGAAACGGCAAAATCGAGGCCACCCCGGCTAAACCTAAAAAATTAGCTATAGCGCGGGCATTAACTCGTGCTATTGTTTTTTCTTTTGTATTAAACATATTTTTAAAAAAATATAAATTGAAAAATAAAAATCAGTAAGCAAATCTCTGGTCGAGCAACGGGGCAAGCGCAAATCAACAATCTTTAATCTGTCATAATATTGGCTTTAGCCACAATACCATAAAGCTTATTCAGCTTTCTGGTTAAATCATTAATCTGCTTGACTGTTCCTCTTATAGCTATGGTAATCATGCCTGTGCAATTAGCAACACAACTGCGCTGCACATTTATCCCTAACCGGGCTATAATCAACCGGCCATTTTCAGTTAATAATCTATTAACATCTTCGGCATGCATCTGCCGGTCTTTAACTAAAATCGTAATTGTGGCTAGATGCTTTTTGTCTGACATAAACTTTTATTTCTTATTTAAATACCTCACTTTTTTAAAATACTTGGTATGCAATAATTGATGTTCTAACTTGCCTTGATCCTTTAGCCACTCCAAAGCTTCTAATACTTTCTTATTTTCATGGGCTTTTCTCACTTTTTTACTTTTATCAAGTTTATAAAGAGCGGCTATTCTTTTCTCCCTTATTTCCTGAGTTGTTGGTATGGGTTGTCCGCCTCCACCAATACATCCCCCCGGACAGGCCATAACCTCAATATAATCGTATTTATCTAATTTTTCCAAAACTGGTTCAATATGGCCAATACCATTAACAATAGCTATACGCAATTTTTTATTGGCAACTGTTACGATTGTTTCCTTTATTCCTTCTAACCCCCGCGCCTTACTAAATTCCAGTCGAGTTCGACAAATTTTATTATTATTATTACCACAAGCTAAAAATTGGGCTGTGCGCAAAGCTGACTCCATTACCCCGCCACTACCGCCATAAATGGCCGCGGCGCCGCTGTATTCACCTAAGGGATTATCTGCCTTGCTCTTTTTTAAGCGAGAAAAATTAATATTATTTTTTTTCATCATCCAGGCAAACTCCCGGGTAGTTATAACATAATCTACTGGCCATAGCCCCTTGACTTTTAGCTCTTTCCTTGATGACTCAAATTTTTTCGCGGTGCATGGCATAACTGAAACAACAATAATATTTTTGGGGGTAATCTTCATTTTTTTTGCCCAATAAGTCTTAATTAATCCCCCGCTGTGTATATGCGGTGATCTGGCTGTAGTTAAATTCGGTATTAATTTTGGATGATAAAATTCAACATACTTAACCCAGGCCGGACAGCAAGAAGTAATCATCGGCAAAATGCCTTTATTATTTATTCTTCCTAAAAGCTCTTCAGCTTCTACCATGGTTGTCACATCAGCACCAAAATTAACATCAAAAACGAAATTGAATCCTAAACTCCGCAATCCGGCGACAACTTGTTCAGTCATAATTTTTCCGTAAGGTAAGCCAAATTCTTCGCCTATACTAACCCTAATTGATGGGGCAAATTGAGCTACGACAATTTTAGTTTTATTTGCTAAAACCTTTTCCACCATCTCCCAATGACTTTGCTCTTGAGCCGCGCCGACCGGGCAATGGACAGCACACTGACCACAATAAATGCAATCGATTTTTTTATCTTTTACCGGAACCACTTCTTGCTTAAAACCTTTTCCTTTTAATTCTAAATAATTGATATTTTGCATAACACTGCAAGCCTCCAAACAATTACCGCAATCAATGCACTGGGTACCGTCTATTTCCACGGCATTGGCAAATTTATAGATTTTACGATTGCCTTTGCGGTCTCGAAAACGGGCAATTTTAATATTATATTTTTCGGCCAAATTAAGCAGAGCACAATTTACCCGCCAAATACAATCAGCGCATTTTTCAATATGTTCGGCAAAAATTAATTCTATATTAAGATTACGGACTCGTCTAACTTTTTCCGTATCAGTTTTTATGTCCATGCCCTCTTCAGCCTCTGTAATACATGATTTTGCCAATTTTCTGCATCCTTTAATCTCGACCACACATACTCCGCAATTGCCTTTGGCCGGAAAATCAGGATGATAACAAAGCTCAGGAATAAAAACACCATTAGCTTTAGCTACTTCTAAAATAGTTTGTCCCGAACTGCAACTGATTTCTTTATTATTAATTTTAATTTTAATCTTTTTCATATTTTTTTCTTAAATCGCTCTCTTGCTTCCCCGAAAAAACTTATCTTCCGGCAAATTACCTAGCACATTTTTAATATAAGACTTAATCGGTACTGGCACTACTTGGCCCAACCCGCAAAAAGAAGCCTCGCCAAAATTATTCAATAACTCGCCGAATAAATGCCAATCAACAATTTCAGATTCTGCTAATTCCAGCAAGCGGTAAACACCTTCCCGACAAGGCGTACATTTACCGCAAGACTCATTAATAAAAAAATCAAGCCAATTATGGATTAACTTTTTAGGCTTGTATTTTTCAATGCTATAAATTCTGATTGAACCAGCTCCATTTACCCCACGCCGTAATTGTTTTTCATTAAATACCTCGCCGCTGGCATCACCTCCTGCTTGTACGAAAAAAGGAAATTTAGGATAATTATTAGTTTCTTTTAACACTTTTTCAATTGTATTACTATCAGAAAATTCATAAACTCCGTCCCATAGGCAATCACCGCTCACTGTATAAAACCTGGTGTTTTTAAACTTATTAGCTGCAACCAAGCTGACATTTAAAAAAGTTTCTACGTTATTTATAAGCGTCGGAAAGCCCCAAAGGCCAACAATGGTAGGAAACGGAGGTCTTAAGCGCGGTTCTACTCTTCGGCCTTCAATAATATTTAAAATTGAGCTCTCTTCCCCGCCAATATAACCTGACCCAATGGGTTTGATAAATAATTCAATCGGAGACTGGCCAATAATTTTTTTTAACTTTTTGGCAAATTTTTTATAGTAGTCATGATTAATATAAATAATTCCTTTTTCCGCTGATAAAAAATCAATAGCTAAATTTATGCCCTTAATTACTTCTTGGGCTAAATTTTTCAGGATATAGCCATCCTTTTTCACGCCCGGTTCGCCCTCGGAAGCATTGCAGACAACATATTTCTTATCAGCCGTCGCCTCTTTGGCCATACTCCACTTGGTGGCAGTAGGAAAACTAGCTCCCCCACGGCCAACCAATCCAGCTTTCTTAATTTTTGTTAAAATATTAATCATAAAAATTAATGATTAACACAATTTATGAAATTTTCAAGCTCTTGCTTAAATTCTTTAATTCTCTTTTCTAAAATTTGCTTTTCTTCATAATTTAAACCTT
>CAZXKB010000142.1:0-6718 GCA_964641285.1 uncultured Gammaproteobacteria bacterium
ACATAATCTATAAAAATTTAAAATTATTTCACTGGGCAAGCCCATGAAAAAAACCTAATAAGTCATCATTGATATCAACTTTTTGGGTCAATATTAACAATTTCATTTATTTAGTCCTATTTTAATAACTCCCCAAGAACCTAAATCTCTGCCTCTCCTCATCCAAGCCAAACTAACATTAATTATTAAACAAAACTATTATAAATATCTAAATAATTGGCGCTTAGCTGTTTTGCCGCTTTGGGTGACTGGACTAAATTTTTCATATCAGCATAAATACCATTAGTATCTATGCTTTTTATTCTTTTTCTTAACATAAGCCAAATATCATTATAATTCTTTATGTCTATATTTTGCTCTTTTTTTATTATCTGTTTTACTCGTTCTAAATTTGGCTTAATCTTATTTTCTAAAAACCAAATTAAATCATAAAAATCCCTACCCTTAAAATCAAATTTATCCCGAAAAACCTTGTCACGCCTGCCCATTATCGCTCCGATCTTATTTGCGAATAAAGTTTCTAAATTATAATTTCGGACAACAAAAAATAAATTATCTCGGCTTAACGGTGTCGCGCTTATCTTGTATTTAGAATATTTATTTTTTTCTATTTCAATTTTTAAATATAATAAATCGCTTTCTGATTTTATGTTTTTTATAATCCCAAGTTTTTTTAATATCGGAAATTTTAAAGTTATTATTTTATTATTTTGCTTTGAACTATAAATTATATTATTAATTCCTATTTGTTTAAAATATGCTATAAGCTCAACTATAAAATTCTCTGAATCAAAATTTTTACCAAGATAATCCATGTCTAAATCTTCGGACAATCTAGCAGTCCCCCCAATAATTTTTAAAGCTGTACCGCCGCCAAAAATTAACTCATTCCATTTTGGCGAATTATAAATAAAATTAAGCGTATAATAAACAAGTTCTTCCTTTAGTTCTGTTTTTATGTATTCTAAGGATAATTTTTCTTCTCTGCTTTTTTGAATTATTTTTTTTAAATCATCAATTAGCATACTCTTTTCTTATTAACTTATAAATGGACATCATTTTTGCTGGTGCTTTTTTCAAATATCGCTCATATTCTCGCCAATCCTTTTCCTGCATTAATTCTAAATTTAATCTTAAGCCTGCTAGCTCTTTTTTGGAAATTTCACTAAACCTATTTTGCTTAAAATAAATATAATCAAACAAAGCCTTGGATTTACTAGCCACGTACCATTTCATATTTCCATAAATCTCAACAGAAAAACCAGAAAACAATTCATCTTTAATTGATCTATAATTAAAAATTCCAAACTGATTAGTAATTGAATTTGTTTTTTTAAGACTTACTATGGAGTAATTATAAACAACATCACTAAGTATCTGATAGTCCTGCAAAACACTTTCCATACTTAAATAACTCGGCTCAATCATCTTAGTAGCTAAAAAACGGGGATAATGCAAAGCATTTTCATCTTTCTCTAAAAAATCTCTATAAACATAAAAACCCCTTTTTATCTGAATTAAAATTTTATTTTTCTTCCAGTAACTAATCGAATTTCTAAGGGTATTAGTATTCTTATTAAAATAATTCACTAAAGCCGTTTTTGATAAATACGGCATTTTTTTAAGCTTATTTTTCATTTCCATAATTACTAATTATTTTAGTATCTACTGAAATAAGAATAGCATACTCCTTTTTGACTGTCAAGCCTGCAGCCTAACTCCGCAGCCTAACTCTCTAACTAATTCAAAATCCAACTCTTTCATAAATCTCCTCACTTCCCTCTTTTTTAAAAAAAATCAATTTTATGCCTCAACCCTAAATCATTAATTCGATCTATATCTAAATAACTTCCACGGAATTCCGTTGGGCATAGAAGTATCCCAAATTATTTCACTGGGCAAGCCCATGGAAAAAGCCTAACAAGTCATCATTGATATCAACTTTTTGTGTCAATATTAACAATTTCATTTATTTATTATATAAAATTAAAAATTACGTAATAAATTACGTAATTAATATTTTCTAATAACTAACTAATTATACCACATTCGTTAAAAATTTATCAAGAGCGGATTTATCCGCCGGATCCGCCAGCTGGCGGAGTAGGCGGAGAGTGAGGGATTCGCCCCGCCAATCCGCTGCGCGGAAGGCGGGATGACTTGCTCGCACGCAAGTCAAACTTAAATACTTTTTTTGCGGAAGGACAGGGATTCGAACCCTGGGTGCCATTTCTGACACACATGCTCTCCAAGCATGCGCCTTAAACCGCTCGGCCATCCTTCCCTAATATTTAATTTTATTTTCAATCCCCTAATTACCTAACCCCTCATCCAGGTGCCTTTCAATTATGCTCTTCATCCCTTTTCTTTCTTGACCGTCAGAGCCAATAAAATCCTCATATGGATAAGCGCCAGGCACTGGTTCGCCATTAACAAAATTTCCCGGTGTGCCCGTAATATTAAATTTTTTAGCTTCTGATATCTGGGCTTGTATTTTTTCTTTATATTTCTCCGTTTCCAAACATTGGTCAAATTCAGCTATATTTAAGCCTAATGCAGCCGCATCCTGTTTGAACTGCTCTATGCTCATTTTGCCAACTTGGTTATCGGTAAACAATTTATCCAGCATCTTGAAAAAATTGTCCTGCTCGGCCGCACATTCTGAGGCCAAAGCCGCTTCCAGAGCCATGGGATGAGTAGGTAGGGGAAAATGGCGGAAAGCAATCACTACCCTGTCGCTAAAAAATTCTTTTATGGTTTTAGCTGTAGCGTAAAAATTAGCGCAAAAAGGACAGGTTAAATCATTATAAATTATTAACTGCACCGACGCCTCTAATTCGCCCCAAACGTGGTCTCCTATTTCTATCGGCCTTACCTGCATGATGCCTTGCTTTTGGGCCTGAACAATAGCTTCTTTGTTTGCTTCTCTTATTTTAGCTATTTCACTATTTTCTTGGCTCTTTTCCGTATCAGCTACATTGCTTGGTAAAATTTCTTCCTGCTTTAAAAAAGTAGCTAAATAAAACAGTAAAATAATAACTGCCACGAAAGCAATAAAAATGCCAATTTTACGCGGGGATATTTTTTTGCTTTTCTGTCTATTGGACATAATATTTTTATAAGTTAATAATATTACTACAATTCAGGCTTTTTCGTATGAAAATCCGTGACTTGCTGGTAAGCATACCCAATTTTAAACAGCATAGCTTCGTCAAATCTCTTACCGATTAATTGCATTCCGACCGGCAAACCTTTAGAAAAGCCGGCTGGGAGGGATATAGCCGGTAATCCGGCCAAAGAAGCGCCAGCCATAAAAGTATCTTCTAAGTACATCTTTAAAGGATCATTGATTTTTTCGCCGATCTTAAAGGCAATATGCGGCGCGGTTGGCGTTAAAATAGCATCAAGCCCGGCTAACTCCTGGTCCAGCTCTTCCCTTATTTTCGTCCGCACTTTTTGTGCCTGTAAATAATAAGCATCGTAATAACCGGCAGACAAGGCATAAGTACCAAGCATAAGCCGGCGCTTAGTTTCCGGGCCGAACCCTTGGCCTCGGCTTTTTGTATAAACTTCCATTAAATTTTTAGTAACTTCAGCTGAAAAGCCATATCTAATGCCATCGTAGCGGGCTAAATTTGAACTAATTTCCGAAGGAGTAATAATATAATAAACCGGCACGCCGTATTTAGTATGCGGCAGGCTTATATTTTTAAATTCAACGCCTAAGGCTTTTAATTTTTCTACCGCTTCATTAATTCTTTGCCTGACATCATTATCTATGCCGCCAGTAAAATACTGCCTAGGCAAACCGATTTTTAAGCCTTTAATCCTGCCTATTAGTGCTTTTTTATATTCTTCGACTTTAATATCCGGGGTAGTGGCATCATTCTTGTCTTGGCCAGCTATTATTTTAAGAACAGTAGCGGCATCTTCAACAGTTTTCGTAATTGACCCAGGTACGTCAGTAGAAGAAGTCATAGCAATTAAGCCAAAGCGGGAATTTCGGCCATAAGTCGGCTTGAGGCCGATTACGCCGCAAAAACCGGCCGGGTGCCTGATAGAACCGCCTGTATCAGTGCCTAAAGCAAAAATACACATATCAGCCGCTACCGCCGCGGCCGAGCCGCCGGAAGACCCGCCGGGCACTCGCTTCAGGTCCCAGGGATTATGGGTCGGGCCAAAAGCGGAATTTTCCGTGGAAGCGCCATGGGCAAATTCGTCTAAATTGGTCTTGCCCAACATAACCGCTCCGGCTATTTTTAATCTTTTTATTATTGTAGCATCAAAAGGGGCAATATAATCTTTTAAAATTTTAGAAGCAGCCGTGGTTCTAACCCCTTTGGTCATAATATTATCTTTAACTAAATAAGGGATACCAAGCAGATCCCCGTTCTCGCCTTTAGCTCGCCGTTCATCCGCTTCCTTGGCTTCTATCAAGGCTTCTTTTTTACATACCGCTAAACAGGCCTTGATTTTATTATCAACTTTTTTTATCCGCGCTAAACACGCTTCAGTCAATTCTACTGAAGTTATTTTTTTCTGGTCTAGTCTTATTCTCGCCTCTTTAATTGTTAATTGATTTAACTCCATAAATAATAAAAATTACAAATTATTACAAATTCACGAATGAAGAATACAAATTACAAATTATTACAAATATCACAAATATTATATATTTTTAGGGTTAAAAACTCTAAATATTTTTACTCCGTGAGAAGTAAAATGAGCTAAAATTGCCAGCTTTAAATTAGTTACGGCTAAATATCCTTTTATTTGCTCAATATTACTTTTTGAAAAATGATCACCCCTTTTTAATTCCAACACTATTTTATCTTCAACTATAAAATCCACATAATTTCTCCCAATAATTTCCCCATGAAAAATAACTTTATATGGAGCTTGCCTCTTGTATTTTACATGGATATCAATAAAACATTTTTCTATAGCTTTTTCATAATATTTTTCTAAATAACCATATCCCAAAGAATTATAAACTTCATACAATATACCGACTATCTGATAACTTAGTTCTTTGTAAATAACTTTATTATTCCCCTCCTTCATAAAAATAAAAAGTATTACTTTTAATATTTGTGTTATTTGTGTTTTATTTGTGATTTGTAATCTTAGTATTAATTATTCTAATACCCTTTTTACTTTAACTTGACCGTTTTCCAATTCAGGGGCTTGTTTTATTGCTATTTTTCTCTCCTGCTCGTTCCAATCTTCAGTCTTATCTTCCCGAAAAACATTTTCCAGTCCGGTTACTTGAGCCGTGGGTTCGATATTGGTTGTATCCACTTCCTGCAGTTGATCAATGTAATTTAAAATATCCGACAATTGGCTGCCGTATAATTTTAATTCTTTTTCCGTTAAATCTAATCTAGCTAAATCGGCAATATATTGGACGTCTTTTTTAGTTAACTTCATAAAATTCAAATCCTCAAATTAATTCAAATGATTATTGTGTCATTGCGAGGAGCAAAGCGACGAAGCAATCCCGTCATGCATCGCAACAATATCGGGATTGCCACGCTCTCCCACCAAGGTGGGATAGCTCGCAATGACATTTAAAGTATCTAAATAAAATTTATAATATTCGAATTATATCATTTTAAAAAATTCTGCTTCGTTAATCACCTTCACCCCCAGCTTTTTGGCTTTTTCATACTTACTGCCCGGGTCTTCTCCAGCAACCAGATAGTCGGTCTTTCGGCTGACTGAAGAGGAAACATCGCCCCCTAACTCTCTTATTTTAGCTTTAGCTTCCTCCCGTGTCAAACTTTCCAAAGCGCCGGTTAAAACAAACGTTTTACCCGCCAAATTTTGCTTTCTTGCTTTCTCGCTTTCTTGCTTTCTAATTATTACGCCATTCCTTTCTAATTTTTTAAGTAATCTTAAATTCTTTTCATTATGAAACCAATCATACACGCTTTTCGCCATAATCGCACCAAAATCATAAATTTGTTCAATTTCTTCTTGCTTCGCTTCTTTTATTCTTTCTAAACTGCCAAAATGGCTAGCCAATTCAATCGCCGATTCCTCCCCGACATGCCTGATGCCTAAACCATAAATAAAACGAGACAAATCAACTTCTTTTCTCTCTTCTATGGCTTTAACTAAATTTTCTGAACTCTTTTCCGCAAACCTTTCCAGCGGCTTTAAGTCGCCCGCGATTAAAGAATAAAAATCAGCTACATCCCGCACTAAACCTTCTTTGACTAATTGCTCAATAATCTTAGGGCCTAGCCCTTCAATATCCATAGCTCCCCTCGAAGCCCAATGAAACAAACGCCGCAAATTTATAGCATAGCAATTTTTATTTGAACAGCGATAAGCTACCTCGCCTGGCACTTTTACTACTTTACTGCCGCACATTGGGCATTTTTCCGGCACTTTTATCACTTTTTCCCGGCCGTCGCGCAATTTAGGCAATACTTCAACTACTTTCGGAATAACATCGCCGGCTCGTTCTATAATCACCGTATCGTTAATTTTTAAGTCTAATCTCTTAATTTCATCCATATTATGCAAAGTAGCATGGCCAATGGTAACCCCTCCGACCGGCACTGGATTTAAAACTGCAATCGGGGTAATAATCCCGGTCCGGCCCACCTGCCAAATCACTTCCTTGATTTTCGTAGTGGCCTGCTCCGCTGCGAATTTATAAGCCATCATATAACGAGGTCCCTTACCCACTACACCCAAACGCGGCCAT
>CAZXKB010000143.1:0-7786 GCA_964641285.1 uncultured Gammaproteobacteria bacterium
ACGATCAATGACTGAGGGGAGCCGATAAATTCCTGCTCATTATACCACTGCAAGGCGCTGTAATGGCCTGGATTGGGTATAACCCTAATAGCAATAGCATCAGGGGAAAGCGTCTGAGCTGAAATGAAATTAAGCGGAAAAAATAAAAACAGGCTAAAAATAATTAGAATAAAATACTCCCTCTTTAATAAAGTTAGAAACATACTATCTTGTTAAATGCCTGTTTAAATTTATAATATGTACTGTGTTATATATTGCCATCGCTATATTTAAATCAAACTTCTCCCTGTCATCTCCGGCGGCTTTTTCAGTCCCATTATTTTTAATACTGTGGGCGCTACATCAGATAAAATTCCCTGGGGTTGAACTAAGCTCAAGTCACTGTTTACTACATTCTGCCAGCCAAAACTCCGACCAGCAAATTGCTTGCCGACTATAACGAATGGTACTGGATTGGATGTATGCTCTTTGTCGATTTGGCCAGTCTGCATGTTGAACATCACATCGGCATTACCATGGTCAGCTACCAATAAAACCACGCCATCTTTGCTTAAAACGCTTTTCATAATCTTATCAACACAACCATCTAAAGCTTCTACGGCGCTAATAGCTGCGTTAATATTGCCGGTATGTCCTACCATGTCCGCATTAGGATAATTAACTAAAATAAAATCATATTTATCACCGCCAATAGCTTCGCATAGCCTTTTAGTCAACTCAGGCGCTGACATTTCTGGTTTTAAATCATAGCTTGAAACCTGGGGTGAAGGCACTAAAACATGCTCCTCGCCCTCTGATTTTTTTTCCCGTCCCCCATTAAAAAAATAAGTGACGTGGGCATACTTTTCCGTTTCCGATATTCTTAATTGCTTTAATCCGGCCCTAGATATTACTTCACCCAAGGTATTGCTAATAATATCAGGCGGAAAAACGATTTCTACTGGTAATCCTTTTTCATATTCTGTAAAACAAGCAAAAAATAAATTCTTAAAAAATTTTGATTTCTTAAATTTTTCAAAATTAGGTAGAACAAAGGATTTGGTTAACTGCCTGGCTCGATCGGGACGAAAATTATAAAAAACAACAGCATCATTATCTGAAATTTGGGCAATGAGCTTCCCGTCTTTATTAATTATTGTGGGAATAAACTCCTCGTCATAAATCTTTTTTTTATAGCTTTCCTCTACTGCCATCACCGGGTCATCACTCTGATTACCCTTCCCTTCCGTTATAGCCATATAGGCCTTTTGAGTTCTGTCCCAATTATTATTTCTGTCCATAGCATAAAAACGTCCAGAAATTGTAGCAATGCTGCCTACACTATATTCCGAGATACTGCGCTGTACCCCTTTTATAAAATTAATACCACTATTATATGATGTATCCCGTCCATCAAGAATGGCATGAATGTAAACATCTTTTAAATCCTGGTTCTTGGCAAATAATAACAAAGCGTGCAGATGATCAATCGAGGCATGAACACAACCATTGGAAACAACACCTAATAAATGGAATTTAGAATTATTTTTCTTTACATGTTCAATAGCCTTTAATAATACTTTATTTTGGTAAAAACTATTATCACTAATAGTTTTATTAATACGGGGTAAATCTTGATATAAAATCCTGCCTAAGCCTAAATTTAAATGGCCTACCTCACTATTGCCCTCTTCTCCCCATGGCAAACCAACCGCTTCGCCGGAAGCACGCAAGGTCATAGAAGGATACTCTGCTATTAAACTATCCATTATCGGTGTATCAGCTTGAGTAATGGCATTGCCAGTATAAGGCTGGTTTATACCCCAACCGTCAAGTATTACTAATACTACCGGTTTGGGGCGTTTAGTTTGTGTTTCTTGCCTGTTCATATAATAACGAAATGAAAAAATGAATTATAAATAATCAACTCGATATTTTTTAAATTTTATTTTTATTTTATCAATAATCTTCCCTTCATTTCTTTCGGCTTCTTGCGCCCCAATATCTTTAATATGGTCGGGGCAATATCACTTAGGGTGCCGTTTGCTTGTAATTTTATTTTATTTCTTAATTTTTTGTTTATGATTATGAAAGGCACTGGATTAGTTGTATGCTCGGTAAAAATTTCTCCAGTTTCTAAATTAATCATTTCTTCAATATTGCCATGGTCGGCGGTAATTAAAACCGTACCGCCTGCGGCCAAATATGCTTTTACGATTCTACCTACGAATTTATCCACCAATCCGCAACATTTTATGCCGGCTTTAATATTGCCGGTATGGCCTATCATGTCAGGGGCGGCAAAATTCAACACTATAAAATCATATTTACAATTCTTTTTTCTTCCCTTTTTTAAATCAGCCATCACTGTTTTTGTTAATTTATCTGAACTCATACCAGGGGTTTCGTCATAGGATTTAACATCCGGCGAAGAAACCATATACTGGTCTTCTCCGGCTACTTTACCCGAATAACCGCCGTTAAAAAAATAAGTTACATGGGCGTATTTTTCCGTTTCCGCAATGTATAATTGCTTTAAATCAGCTAACTGCATAGGTAAAGTATTTCTTAAATCAACGCTAGGATAAGCAGTTAAAATATCATCTAAATCCGGCCCAAAATCCGTCATGGCCACAAAATACAAATGATGTAGATGCTTTTTTCTTCTAAATGCGCCTCTATTCATCTTGTTAAAATCACTTTGCATAAAAGCCTTGGTTAATTGCCGGCTTCTGTCAGACCTTAAATTAAAAAATATTACGCTATCCCCTTCTTCAACTCTAGTACTTTTATTGCCATTACCAGTAATAATATAAGGATCAATAAATTCATCACTATTTCCCTTGTTATAGGCTTCGGTAATAGCCGCTTGAGCACTTTTAGCTTTTCTCCCGCGGTCTAAAATAAAGGCGTTATAGGCTTTCTCGGTTCTTTCCCATTTCTTTTTTCTGTCCATAGCATAAAATCTGCCCATTATAGTGGCTATTTGTTCATTGGGATTTAAACGTTTCTCTAAATCATCAACCAAATTTAATGAAGCATACCGAGGTGAATCTCGACCGTCCGTAAATAAATGTAAATATATATCTAGAACATTATTTCTCCTCAATAAATCTAACAATGCCAGCAAATGCTTAGGGTCACTGTGGGGGCTCTGGCCGTTAGAAAGCATCCCTATCAGGTGAATTTTAGAATTCATTTTTCTGACATGCCGAATAGCTCCTAGAAAAGCTGAATTTTTATAAAATGTGCCATCATTAATACTCCTGCTGATTATGACCGCATCTTGCTCAACCAACCTTCCTCCTCCCATGTTTAAATGACCGGCTTCACTATTACCAGCCTGATGGCGAGGCAAGCCTACATACTTCCCATGAGCATGTAATTTGGTATTAGGATACTTTCTAATCAGACCGTCCATAGTTGGTGTTTTAGCCAGCGATACGGCATTGCCTTTATTTGGTTTAGCGATCCCCCAACCGTCTAAAATTATCATGATCATGGGAAGATTTTTATTGCGATTATTATTTTTTTTAATCATAAATTATTGCAATTATGCGTTTAAATTTAAAAATAATTTTTTAGTTACTTTCTAACATCCTCTAAAATTACAAATTAAGCACAAATAAACAAAAAATTAAAATTTAAAATTTGTGTTTTTTGTAAAAATATTTGTATATTTGTAATATTTTATAACTTATAATCTTAAGCTTTAGAGTTTAACAACATTTCTATTTCCATTAACCGATTATATTTTGCCAGCCGTTCACTTCGCGATAATGATCCGAATTTTATATAGTTTGCACCCACTGCTACTGATAAATCAGCAATGAAATCATCGCAAGTTTCTCCGCTTCGATGAGAAACCATTATTTTATAGTTATGTTTTTGAGCTAATTTAACACATCTGACAGTTTCGGTTAAAGTGCCAACTTGATTAGGCTTGATTAAAATGGCATTAGCGGCCTTTTCTTTCAATCCTTGCCGCAAACGGTTAATATTGGTAACAAATAAATCATCCCCTACCAATATCATCTCGCTTCCCAGTTCCTTTGTTAATTCACGCCAACTGGGCCAGTCATCCTCCGCTAATCCGTCCTCAATTAGAATTATGGGGAATTTGCGGAACCATTCATTGTATAAGCCAATCAATGAATCACTAACGAACTGGGCGTTATCCAGTTTGAATATATATTTATTTGTTTCTTGATTGTATATTTCCGAGGAGCCAACATCCATGCCTAATCCTGTATCTTCTCCTGGCCGATAACCAGCACTAACAATAGAAGCCATAATTAATTCCAGGGCTTGAATGCTGGATGATATATCGGGGGCATAGCCGCCTTCATTACCAACGTCTGTATCAAAGCCTGCTTTTTGCAGAACAGACCCGAGCTCGTGGAAAATTTCAGCGCCCATCCTTACCTTTTCCCCAAAACTCGTATCTTTAATCGGTATAATCATAAACTCCTGAAAATCCAAATTGGTATCAGCGTGCTTGCCGCCATTAAAAATATTAAAAGACGGAGTAGGAATCTTTAACTTACTTTTACTAAAATCATATGTCTTGTTAATATATTCATATAACTCTACTTTTTTATCTATGGCAGCCACTCTTGCGCAAGCCAAGGAAACGGATAAAATAGCATTAGCTCCCAGCTTTTTTTTATTTTTTGTACCATCCAGCTTAACCATTGTTTCGTCAATTTTCTCCTGCTCAGTAACATCAAAACCTTTTAATTCTTGGGCGATTTTAGTATTTACATTCCTGACCGCATTAAGTACTCCTTTGCCCCCATAGCGTTTTCTATCTCCATCCCGCAATTCCCAGGCTTCGTGAATGCCGGTGGAAGCGCCGGATGGTATGCTCGCTTTACTCATAAGGCCATTGGCTAAAATAACCTTGGTTTCTACTGTGGGATTGCCGCGTGAATCCAGAATCTCACGGGCTAAAATATTTTTTATTTCTGACATAAATTTACTTTGTGATAATCTTTATTATATCGTCCCCATTATATAAATTATTTCCGCTGCCGTCGGGGCCATAAGACCCAATCGCTACCACATCTGAACAGGCTGGCTCCCCAGTATCACAAGGTTCATCGTCAACATTCACCCGGTAGTCAGTATCAAAAAAATACTCATTGCCCCATGAATCTATCGGCATTTTTCTCATATAAGGCCCTCGCCAGCCAGTATAACTACCGTCATTAGCAACAATACCAGCGCTTGAGGAAGCTAATCCGTAAGGACACGTATCCCCGCAAATTTCATTATTAAGAGGACACCCCCCTATCCTGTCAGTACAAACAACATTAATAGGCTGCTGGCCCGACCAAACATTGGTGTCATTAGCTAAAATACTGATAGCCGAATAAATCTCCGCTATATCATGTTGGGCCTTAGCCACTTTGGCTTTCTTTCTGGCAATATTAACCCCGGCCACAATTAAAGTAGCTAAAACTCCAATAATAGCAATGGTTATTAATAACTCCACTAATGTAAACCCTTTGTGTCTCATAATTTTATAAACTTAATAAATTATAATTTACCCTCTCCTTTGGGGTTATAACCGTTTATTATTTCATCTCCGTCCAAATAACCGTCACCGTCTGTGTCAGGATTATTAGAGTCAGTTCCATATTCTGCTTCCTGTTCATCAAACAAACCGTCATTGTCGGAATCAACCAATTCTTTGTCCAGGAATCCCGCCTCTTCACAATCTTCGGGGCAATTATAAACCGATTCCGGCTCTCGGCAAATACCATCACCGCAATTAGTGCAATAATTATAACTTGCTTTATCAGATATTATTTGCTTTAAACCTCTACAACATTTTACGGCTGTTGTTTCCGTGGAAGTTGGCGTAATTAAAATCATTCCTCCGTCCTTAATGCAAATTTCCTCTCCGCTCATTTCTGTCCTCATGGCAAATTCGCACTTATTATTTTCGCAAATTACTTTTCCTGACATACAATTCTCCAAAGATATACAATCAATACTCTGGCATTTATTTTTTATAATATCTTTCCAACCATTTAAATATTGTCTGTTAATCGCTCCTTGTTCTCCGCCATTGTGGCAATCACAACAAGCTTTTTGAGTTTCTGCACAATCCGAATCATAACTGCATGCTTTCCATTGCTCTTTTATTGCTAATTCACCCTCTTTCTTTCTTTCTTGTGGAATATTAGCTACACTCTCTTGAGCCTTGCCGGTAATATCTATTATTTCCGTCAGAAAATAATAGCCAATGGACATAAACGCCATCCCAAGAAGAAAAATTAGAAAAATACCTACGCCAGAATAAATTTTTCTTTTTTTACTTCTTCGCCTGCCGGTTGTTTCTAATTTTTTTATTCTTTGCTCAAAATCAGTAATAACTGGCGGCGGAGGTGCAATCGACTTTGGCTTTTCACTCTTATCAATAAGGACCCGCTCAGGAATTTTTCCCTCTTTTTTTTCTGTCTGATTATTTTCTATTTCTTCAAACATATTATTATAAATTATCTAATATTTAACTATCCCCTTTAAGCCAGGCATTTTCTCTCCTCCTAAAAAGGCGAGCATCGCCCCTCCGCCGGTTGATATCCAGTCAACATAATTATCCATCTTGGTTATTTTTAAAGCCTCAATCGTTTCCCCGCCTCCCACTACGCCAAAAGCAGCGCCCGTAGAACGACTGGCAATTACTCTAGCGATAGATAAAGTACCATATTTATACTTTTTTTCTTCAAACACACCCATCGGGCCATTCCATATTATAGTTTTGGCTTTCTTGATAAAATTAGCATATAACCGAACAGTCTCCGGTCCAATATCAAAAATATAATCATTGCTATTAACATTATTTACATTTTTGACTATTGCTTTCCAGCCGTTCTCTTTATTGCTAACAACTAAATCAGTTGGCAAGATAATGCTTTTATTTCTGCCTATTTGTCGGCGAGACATCAAACCCTTGGCAAATTTTATACTTGTCTCATCAATTAGCGATTTCCCAACTTCGAATTTCCTAGCTTTTAAAAAATTATTAGCTAACGCTCCGCCAATTAAAATACGCCATGCTTTATTATGTAGCTTTTTAATAACTGAAGCTTTGGTAGCTATTTTCGCTCCTCCCACAACCACCACCAAAGAATTTTTATGGCTTAATACTTTATCCAAATTTACGACTTCTTTTTCTAAAAGTAGCCCGGCATACGACGATAAATAATTTTTAATGGCACTGACTGATGCATGGGCTCGATGGCTGACAGCAAAAGCGTCATTAACATAAATATCAGCCATTTTTGCCAAATTTTTAGCAAAAATTTTGCTATTTTTTTGTTCGCCACTTTCGAAGCGTAAATTCTCCAACATTATAATTTCCCCATTTTTCATCCGGCTTATCTCTGTCCCGGCCTTAAAGCTTACACCTTCTTTTATAAATCTAACATTTTTTCCAAGTAACTGGCCCAATCTTTTAGCAATAGGTTTAACGGTAAAATGTTCTTTATTTTTTATTTTTAATTTACCCCTTTCCAATGGCCGGCCTAAATGGGTAATTATAATAATCCTACATCTATGCCTTAATAAAAAACGAATAGTTGGCAATTGCTGTACTATTCTATATTCGTCCTTGATTTTATTTCCTTCAATCGGGACATCAAAATCTGCCCTTAATAATACTTTTTTTCCGGACAACTTTTTTACTTTCCTGATTGACTTAATTGTCATAAATATAACACTAAAAAGTGAATAAAATAAATCCACTTATCCTGTGTATATTATACCATAATACCTATGTTATCTCAAAATAAAAAAA
>CAZXKB010000144.1:0-1817 GCA_964641285.1 uncultured Gammaproteobacteria bacterium
AAAGGTGAATATAAGAAAATTTGGTCAGACATTAAGATTTTTAGACATGGTAGCAGGACAGGCTTTTCATATGAAGATCAATACAGAAGTCTTTTTTCACCAGAATCATTTGCCGGAGAAGAAGTTGTATATTACAAAGACCATCCGGTATGGTATATGATTTACTCTGGCGGAATATTGCCTTCTTATGCTAGTGACTCTCGACTCGTAAAAGAGGTAATAGATTTTCTTAAAGAGTGTTTAAGGGGAGAATTAGAAATTGTTAGAGATGCGAGAAAAGATTTTCGGCCCAGAGGACCGACAGAGTTAATGAGGGCTGAAGATAAATTTGTTTATCGGTGTCAAGGTGATTTTAAAGATATCCGTCAATTTTGGGGGAGTGAAATTATCAGGGTAAAACAGGTTAATGTTTTTATCCATACTTTTACTGGCGGGACGGTTAATAAGCATCTATTTGTAAATTAATCGTTTTTCGGTTATGCTCTTAAGAGTCGTGTTATTGGAAAATGGCACGACTCATTTTTTTTAATTTATCTTAAATGAAATTTCTTGACAGAAATAAATATTTTTATAAAACTTAAGACAAGTTAATAGTAATTATGGAACATATCTAAAAAAGGAGGGGAGGATGCCGCATTTTATTGCTTTTTATAAATGTTCGGTTTGTCAAAGGACAGTGGCTGGTTTAGTTTCAGATACCTGGCTGTTTGTTTCTAGTCGCGAACAAGGGTGCTTAATGATTAACCCGCATGAAGTCAAGATTGATAAGAAAGTGGAAATTTTTTGTCCTAATTGTGCTCCGGCACATACGATAAGCCTAGAAACTAAATGCTATGTATGTAAAAGCAAGATAAATTTTTTCTACTGGCCAGAAGAAGTTACAGTAATTAAACCAGATGGTGAATCCATGCTGGTTATGACTAAAACTTTACTAGCCGAGCATATTATTGACGGCTATTGCTCAATTAGATGTTTAAAGAAACGGAGACCAAACTACAAACCAGATCCACCCTTTTTAGAGTTTAAGCCACCCTAACTTCAACTTTGCCCCAGATAGAATTTTTAGATTTTCTATCTGGGCTTTTTTATCATTTAAAAAATTTTAAGTTTCCTTAGCTAAAAAACTCTTGCCAAAGGAAAAAAGTTATGATAAAATAGGGTGGTAAATAATAATTAAAATATATGAAAAATACCATTTCCTTAATTATTTCAGTTCTCATTTGCCAAAGCGCCGGCTTAATCGGCTCTATTTTTACCGGTCCGGCTATTCCTAATTGGTATGCTAATTTGAATAAGCCTGGTTTTAACCCGCCCAGCTGGGTATTTGCCCCGGCCTGGCTTTTACTTTATACCTTGATGGGTATAGCCGCTTTTTTGGTTTGGCAGAAAAGAGAGGAGCCGTTGGCGAAAACCGCCTTAATTATTTTCGCTATTCACTTGATTTTCAACGCCCTCTGGTCTGTTTTATTTTTCGGTTTGAAAAATCCAGGCCTGGCTTTTATAGAAATTATTATTCTTTTTCTTTTAATCCTTACTCTAATAATATTATTTTATAAAATTGACCACTGCGCCGCCTATTTACTAATTCCTTATTTACTCTGGGTAAGCTTTGCCAGTATTTTAAACTATTCAATATTTAGGTTGAATTAAATTTTATCCTATAGCACTTTTTTTGCAGAGTGATTGTTGCGGCAGTTTGATTAAAATTAAGACTGCCGCAGAATTTAAAATTAAGTTTTTTATTATTGAAGACATTCCCTTTTTCTAGGGAGTTTTTTATATCCGCCAACCGTTCACTTTGGTGCAAAGTGAACGGT
>CAZXKB010000145.1:0-2807 GCA_964641285.1 uncultured Gammaproteobacteria bacterium
AACGCCGGCACCAGCGTCACCAGTATTAATTTCGGCGCCACCGAATGAGCTACTAATTGTATTTACGCCCGTATTGGCTGAATTGCTAACGCCATTTGTAATACCGGAAGCCATGTTGAAATTTTCTACTTCAATGCCATCACCATCGCAACAGTAATTCGTAACTATGGCATCATTTGTATTAACTTCATTATATGCTTCTGCTAATGCAGTAGCATTGCCAGTTTTAATTTCAGCGCCGCCGAATGAGCTGACAATAGAATTACCGCCTGTATTGGCTGAATTGCTAACAATATTTGTTACACCGGAAGCCATGTTAAAATTTTCTACTTCAATGCCGGAGTCAGAACCACCGTAGCCACCGCCATAATTAATGGCTAAAGCCGGAGCCACGGACATGGCAAGCGCAAAAACGCTAACAGTCAAAATTGCAAATATTCTCATAAAGTTTATTTATTAATCCGCTTGAATCTAAATAGTAAAACTCAAACGGTTAGATTAATAATTACTAATCTTTATTAAGTTTCCTACTTTTAGGAAATCCTCCTAATAGCAGGCGTTCTTTTTCATCCCGATTAATTTTAAAGGATGTCGACCTTTAATAAGTATTGGTGCATACATCACGCTTGTAAGCGATGCTTGCATGCTATTAAAAACGCCTCCAACAAAAATAATCATTTTTGGCTATTTTTGTTGGAGGCGTTTATGTTTATAATTATCTAAAAACGTTTATGCCCCTAAAAAATATTTAGTTGTTAACTAACTCACCTTTCCATCATGGGATAAGGATAATTCTCCATAAACTCACTATGATAACCGTCTATGTTGGGGTCAAAAAATTTACAATGGATAAATATTTCCTTATTGCCTAAAGTTATGGTATTTAAAGACTTGCATTTCGGGCACTTTTTTTCCTGTTTGAGCATGCCGTCCATCTTGGTTATATTGGCAAAATGACATGAACATTTGGCGCATCTCCATATATAGTTATAAGAATTATTCGGCATACTGCTGTCTTTAAAATATTGCTATAAAATTAAATTGCCTGCCCCGCTAGCGCCATGCCCTGCTATGCGCAGCGTGGCGGGGAGCTGGCCGTGGATATTAAAAATTATATAATAATTAAATTAAAAAAATATTAAATTTACTTTTAATAAACGCTATAACATTATATATCATGCTTCAAGGCGAATCTATTAAAATAATTCGGATTAATTATTAAATTATTTGTATATTTGTAAAAGATTTGTAGATTTGTAATAATAAAAAACCCCGCACTAAATAGCGCCAGGTTTATATATAAAAATCTATTGAATAATTTTCGGCTTTTTTATGTATAAAGAGATAAAGCGAATTAAACATCATACTATCTATATTCTTACTTTTTTATTAAATTCTCCTTACCCCCCTTATAAATGCATTTATTAAAATTATCAAATATTGCCTCTTATGTCAATACTTTATGATTTTTTATTTTTTAGCTAATATTAAATAAAAAAAAATATAAATAAACTTCACAATTTCCTATTCATAAAAACATAAAAGTATTATTTCTTTTTTTACAGATAATATCAACAAAATTTAATATTTTTATTACTAAATGTCAAATAAAAGAAGATGAGATTTTATCAACCTCACCTTCTTTTTATTTTCAAAACTCTTCAATCAAATATTAGTACAATCCCTGAAATTGCTGTCTGATTACTTGTTTGGTTGTTTCGTCCTGAATTACGCCCATTAAAGCATCAACCATAGTCTTGACTTTATCGTTATCGCCAATTTTCTGATAAAGCACGGCTAAAGAGTAGCGAGCATTGGCATGGCTGGGATTAGCCAGCAAAATACTTAAAAATATTTGTTCAGCCATGTTTAAATCATTGTTGCGGACAATAACAGCGCCAGCGGGCTGGCTCGGCTCAACGCTTATTTGCTCCTCCGCTCCTTCTTCGCCTTCTTCTACGGCTATATCCTTTTCCGCTATTTGTTTAGCTGCCGTTTGCGTTAAATTCGGCTGGGTTACCCCTCGGTTAAAATATAATCGACCTAATTCAAAACGGTAGTCTACGTTATTTCTAGCGACTAAATTAGCTTTTTTAAGCTGCTCAATGGCCGCGTCTATATTATTTAACTTTTCATAGGCAATAGCCTTGCCATAATGAGCGGCCGCTAAATCCCCTTTCTTGGCTATAGCTTCATCATACTTCTTAATCGCTTCGTTAATATAAAAATTTTTCTCTTCTGGATCCGTTTCCACATTAGCCCTGGCCATATTAACTAAAGCAATTCTTAAGGAAGGCGTCGGATTATTAGGGTCTAGCTCAATCACCTTTTTATATAAACTCTCAGCCCATTCCAGCGCTCCCCTGGTATAAAAAGAGGCGTTTTCATAAATTAAAGCCAGGGACTCATTATTACTGGCCTTGTTAGATGCCAAATCAACCGCCTTTTTGCCTCTCTCTATAGCCAAGCTTAAATTATTTTGTATCTTTGTCTGATCCCGGCTGCCAACAGCTTCCTGGTTAGCTAAAGCCATATAACTATTGGCCAAACTTAAATAATAGCCATCCTGATAAGGCGCTAAAGCTATAGCTCTATCCAGTTTAGTTATCTTTTCGCCCACATTAGTAGTTGCTAATGATTCTTTGGCAAAAGTATCGGCTAAATACATTTTTAATCCCATTGTAAATAAAACTACTACGCCGGCGCTGACACACAAAAATATAGCTGCCAAAGCTAAAGCATACTTGGCTGAAGCCCGAAACGATAACTTTAATATTTTAAACTTTTCCGGATACATAACCAAAGCG
>CAZXKB010000146.1:0-3192 GCA_964641285.1 uncultured Gammaproteobacteria bacterium
CCAGATTAAATATTTTTTTTATACTTAATATAATGTTCTTTTCATTGAATAATGAGGGTAAAAGTTAAATAGACACACTTCTCATATGAGCCACAAATCATCAATTTATTAGCGAATATGAGTTTTTATTAAATTATAATATCTTTAGCTAAAAATTGCGTGCCCACTGCCAAGGGGATAGCCAGAATTACCATTACATTGAACGATTTTTGTAGAATACTTTTAAATTTTTGCTTATTGCCTTCTGCCCAGCGAGCGGTGAGAATAGGCAAAACTATGCCGGCAAACATAAAAGGAAAAGTAATTAAAACATCAATAACTTTATAGGCGGCGCCATAAAGACCAACTTCCGCCATAATACCAAGGTCGGATGGCCTTTTAATTATAGACAAGAGTAGAGTGTCGGTTTTTAGATAAATTAAGTTAAAGATAATGGTTAAAGCCAGTGGCCATGATTTAGTTATAATTTGGCGCCAGAACTTAAAATCAAAGTGCAATTTAATCCGGGCATAGGTACGGGAAAAAAGATAGAGGAGTAGAAAATTAATAGCGCTAGCCGTAATCATTGTTGCCATAATTCCCAGCAGCCCCTGGTTTATTTTTATGACCATAAATACGCCGAGCACAAGCACGACTCGTCCCGCCACTTCAGCGATAGAGACTTTGTCCAGGCGCAGATGTTTTTGGAACAAGCCGACCAATATTTGGTTTAAAGCAATAAAAAAGAAAGAAAGAGTAGTGACAGCCACGCCGATTTTAACCAAAGGGTCATAGGGGAAAAATATTACTACTAAGGGGGCTAGGCCTAAAAATAAGATAGCGGAAATTAAACGCAAACCAAACAGATTACTTAAAATTTTATCTTGATTTACCCCGGGCCGGGAGATCATTTGTACCGTCACTAAAGTGAGGCCTAAATCGGCAATAATGCCGAAAAATGATAAAAAAGTAATAATAGTGGTATATTGACCAAAGCCGAATTGCCCCAAGTAGCGGGTAATTAAAGCAATAGCTACCAGTCCCAAGAGGGTAGCAATTATTTTGCTGATAACCTGAATTATAGTATTATAGGCAACTTTTGTGGCTAAACGCATAAAGTTTTAAGATTGGCTAAATTTTGATATAATAGAGATGTAATACTAATGGTGCGGATGGTACGCGACTTCCTTCGCTGAAGCTATGGGAGTTAAAAATATCGCGAATAGAAAAGGAAGTTATTTTTTAATCTATTAAAGTCATTCGCGTTAATTTGTATATTGGCATTATTTAACTAAATTATAACATATATCCCGCGCCTTTTTGAGTGGGCAAATATCAATCCATAGTGATAAAACCATAAAAAAGGCGGGATAAGCAATATGAAAATTACTAAAAAAAATGTATTAAGTTTTATTTTATTATTGTCATTTTGTTTAATTCAAGTTACGGGTGTTTTATATATCCCTAAAGTAAATGCGGAAAGCTTATGGGAGAAGCAGCAGGGCATGATTGGAGGCGGTAGCGTTGGAGAAGCTTTTGGGGAGGCCAACCCGAACAGTGATTACGATATTAGAATAATAATTACTAATATAGTTAAGATATTTTTAGAGCTGCTTGGAATAATATTTATGGTTTTAATGATAGTGGCTGGCTATAAATGGATGACCGCGGCCGGCAATGAAGACAAGGTTAAGGAAGCCAAATCGCAGATAAAAACAGCTGTTATCGGCTTGGTAATTATTTTTATGGCTTTTTCTATTGCCCATTTTGTTACTAAATATATTTTTGAAGCCACTGAAGCCACTGGATAAATTTTTTACCTTATTTTCCCTATTGGAAAAAACCCCACTACAAATGGGGCACATGCGAATTAATGTTCTGTACTCTCTTCCACAGGGCAGTTGACTTTAGTAATATCAGTTAATATTTTATTTAGGCATGACAACATTTATTAGAAGATTCAAGAATATTATTATTTTTTTTATTATTTTGTTGTTTTTGATATTTTTATTAAGCCGGGGCTATGTTTACGAAAAAAAGGACTTGGAGTACGGAGTAACTTTTTCCAAGAAGCAAGCCGAAGAGTTGGACTTGGACTGGCAAGAGACTTTTAGGGCATTACTGGATTTAGGCGTCAAAAAATTGCGTTTGCCGGCTTACTGGAGTGAGATTGAGCCGGCTAACGGTCAATTTAACTGGCAAGAGCTTGATTGGCAGCTGGAACAGGCAGATAAGAAAGGGGCGGAAGTTATTTTAGCCATAGGCGGCCGTTTGCCGCGTTGGCCGGAATGCCATTTTCCGGATTGGGCCGAAAATTTAACAAAAGCGCAAAGAGAGCAGAAGATTTTAGAATATATAGAAAAAGTGGTTCTGCGCTATATTGGCGAGAACTGTATTATGGCCTGGCAAATTGAAAACGAGCCGTTTTTGTCGCATTTTGGCGATTGCCCGGAATTTAGCAGAAAGTTTTTAGACAAGGAGGTTGCTTTAGTACGTTCTTTTGACGACCGGCCGATTGTTATAACTGATTCAGGAGAGCTTTCCTTTTGGATTCCGGCGGCAAGGCGAGCTGATATTTTCGGCACGACCATGTACCGTGATACCTATTCCAAGGTCTTAAAAAGATATATTCATTATCCGATCAGGCCGGGATTTTTCCGGTTTAAAAAAAATATAACCGATATATTTGCCCACCCGGACAAATGGATAGTAATTGAATTACAGGCCGAGCCCTGGGGGCCGATTCCTTTTCAGAATTTAAGCGAAGAAGAAAGAAGCAGGACCATGGATTTAGAAAAATTCAGGGAAATATTAGAATTTTCCCGTCAAGCCGGATTTAAAGAGTTTTATTTATGGGGAGCGGAGTGGTGGTATTGGGAAAAAGTGGCTAACGGAGATGATAGTATGTGGAATGAAGCAAAAATGTTATTCAAAAATAATTAATTTATAATAATATGGCAAAACAGGAAAGACAATATATTATCGGTCTTGACGTGGGCGGTACTAAAATGAACGCGATTTTGTTTAATGGCCAGAAAATAATCGCTGATTATAATTTAGCCACCCCAACCGATGATTTAGAAAATTTTATAGTGATGCTTAAGGCCTTGATTGAGCCCTTGAAAGATAAGGCGCGGGAGGACAAAGTAAAAATAAAAGGAGTTGGCTTAGGTATAGCCGGGGTAATTGATTATCAGGAAGGCCGGATGTTGC
>CAZXKB010000147.1:0-13314 GCA_964641285.1 uncultured Gammaproteobacteria bacterium
AATTTCTTTTGCCTGGCCCCGATAAATATTTTGTCCTATGATTATCCCCTCTTCCGGAATATTAGCTGGAGCCGAAGCATGTTTAGCTGTTAGCCATAAAATATTAGGAGTTTCCGCTGTTTTTAATGGAAAATGGTAAAGAGAGGCTAACTCTTCAGTATTTAGTAAAAAATTAATTTTAGGGTCAAAACGGCGGTAAATAAAATCATTGATTAATTCTTTTTGACGTTTAAGGCTAATCTTGTTGCGAAAACTGTTGCCGTATTCATAATAATTATATTGGCTAAAGGCATTAGCTAAATTATCTAAATAAACTTGCGCCTTGCCTTTATTAATGGCGCTAACAACGATACGCAAATTAACATCAAGCCCGGCTTTGGAATTTTTTTCATCAATACCTTTTAACATCTCTTCTTCCATGGCGGTGGGCCGATACGCCTGCTGCATCTGTTTATTCGGATCAGGGGTGGGCGGTTTAGCCGCTTTAACCATATTAGAAATAAAGGAAATTGCCTGGCCGGTTTTGTTGGTCCCTAAAGCTTCGACTACTGTTTTCCCCTGATGAATTTTTCTAGTTACCGCTCCTCCCTGGTTGTGCCAGCCGGCTTTAGCGCTTCGAATAATATACTGGATAGCCAAGCCTTCATTTTCTTCTAATTTGGACATAACATTAATAACCGAATTCATCGGATCAGTTTCTTGTTTTTGGTATGTTTTAAGAGGAAAAATAAAACTGCGCCTTGTTCTTAGATAACCTGCTAAAATTTGGCCGCTTGGATGAAAAATATTATAATCCCCGGCTTCTTCTATGACCGCTTCTGGGTAATGTGCATTTACCTGCTGCTCTAAATATCGGGCCATAATTTTAGGGGCAACAACATAAAAGGAAATTTTCTTCTGGTTAGCTACCACCTCAAAAGAGAAATGGTCATTACGGCCTAAAAGCCATAGCCAAAACCCGCGCTGGGCCCGCAATCCTCCAATACTGTTAAATATTGTTTCCCCTTTGGCAATTTCTGCCCGCAGTTCCTGGACCGTAAACTCTTTTTTTTCATCCCCGGGCTTTTCTTTAGGCAGCCGCACTAAAAAAATCGCATGGTCAAAATAACTGCTTCTGTATAGCCATTTTGTAAAATACTTTTTAAAAAATAACAACAATAAAAAAATAACTAATAGCCAAAACAAATATACCAGCCAGCTATCAAGGGCTATATCCAGTATAGTTTGTGGAGTAAAATCACTACTTTGTTGAATTAAGCCATAATCCATAAAAATAATTTAAAATGTAAAATGCAAATATTAAAATTACGGGGTAAAATTTAAAATTTAAATTATAAGTGGCCATTTTTTATTACTATTTTCCATTTTAAATTTCAATAAGTACAGCCCAATATTTATCAACTGCAAGCTTATCATCAACAAGCCACCCGCCAGAGGAGATTTCTAAACCCTCAGGGTAATGCCAAAAAACTTTAAAATTTGCCGGCAGCTTTAGAACGCTGGTAAAACCGCTTCCCAATGAACCTGGCTGCTTTTGAACGAATAAGGCATAAGGGGTAAGCTGCTTCTTGGCTGGATTTAATATATTTTCCATCCGACTAATAAAATTCTCCGGTTCTATTGTCTCCTCTAATTTAAACGGCAACCGATATTTCAAATAAACTATTACAGTTTCTCCCGGGTCAACCATGGACCAATTGGCAAAAACAGTCTTCCCGAATTCGTTATATATTTTAGTTCCACTGGGCACATCAGTCACGGCCCTTTCTTCGCCTGATGATACATCTGGGTCTTTTATCCAATTTTTTTCTGGCTCTTCAAAAAATTCTGCTTCCGGTCTAACAAACCCCTGCGCCTCAATTAGCTGACTCCCTTGAGGGACATAAATTCTCATCCAATCAACATTACGCACCCCGGTAAATTTTTCATTCTTGATGCCGGTATGAATCCTTTTAATTTCAATTGTATTAATTATAGAACCGTCCGTATTAACTTCAGCAGTATGCTTAATCTCTTCTTTGACTTTCATATCACTCTTACCCCCGGCAATATTAGTGTTTACTGCCATCAAATAATCCCAGTTAGTTTGTCGTACTCTTCCTCCCCATCCAAATTCTTCAACTTTTTTTTGCAGCTGGCTATCATTAAAATACAATAAAATATGCTTTTCCCCTAAACTTCTTTCCATGGCTTTAACCAGACCGATAAAACTATCCTTATTCAATCTATTCGGCAATTCATCGTTTATTTTTCTGATTAAATCACCAATTATTTTTTTAGGTTTATTGGTAATATCTTCCTTTTGTTCGGCAAATGACTGGGTTATTTCCCAGAAATTATCCGCATTTATGACCACGCCGTAATCTTCGGTCATATCAATCGAGCCAATAACATCAAGAATTCTTTCTACTGTAGTCGGCGTAATGCCAATAACCCCGTCTACGGTCGGGCCATCGCTCTTTTCATAAAACCACTGCAATTTACGCGCTGAAGCCGGCCAATCCGGCCACCAATTGGCATCCCAAAAATGCCACAAGGGGTTAACTAAATGTAGCGGCTCGGGCGCTATAACCCGCTCCATAAGCCCCGCTTCCGTATCATAACTGCCGCCACCAGGCGCTTCCAGATTTTTAATATTGCCGTTATGAAAATCGGCTAAGGCAAAACTTCCCACAAAACCGCCGCTGGCCCGAAGTTCGGTATTATTTTGAAAAATTAATAAATAGCGCTGGTCATATTCAAAACCTAAAAATATCCTAACATTATTTAATATATCCGCCAGCTCATTTAAACCGGCTGTTACTAAATCAATTTTTTCTGATAATCCCACAAAATCTTTTTTATATGCATCTGGCAAATACTGGGAATTAATTGCTTCTATCTTGATTTTTAATTCCTGAGCACACTGACTGGCTTGCTGACTGTAAATGTAAAAATTATTCAATAAGTCTTTAACATCCAACTGAGGCTCTTCAAATAAACTATCAAAGGCACTGCTTAAATGATGACCCAATTCAGCCCCCAGTTGTCCGGCTTCCAAAATTAATTTAGCATTAGCGGCTAATTTAATATCTTGGCTGGGGATAACTGACCCTAAAAAAGTAAGCAGACCGGAAATTTCGCTAATCTCGTTTTGGGCGGCTAAAAAATTATCGCTAGCTTTGTCAAAACTCTGTCCGGCTTGCTGAAAATCTAACTGCGCGGCTAACTCTGAAGCTGTTATCATTTCTTTAACAGCTGTTTCGGAAGCGCCAAGAACCCGGCCGCGTAAATCAGCCAAGCCCTTGTAGTAAGTAAAAGCCTTAATCGGTAAAACTAAAATTAAAAGAAAACAAGCAAAAACTATAGCTGGTTTTAAAAAAAATGTTTTGGGTAAAGGCAATAAATCTTCTCCAGACTCTTTTTCTTTATAAGCTAACCCGTCCAACTCTTTTGTACCAACTCTTTTTGTTTTAGCATCTTGTTTATCTCTAAAAAAAACTTTTTTTATTGTTTGTTTTATTGCTCCTAGCCCGAGGCTCATAGGGGAAATTTCAAAATCACCAGAGGCAAAGATGGCTATTTCATCTTCAACTATTTTGCTTTTCGATTTTGACAGCTGCTTATCCGCTTTTTTAAATATTAATTTCTTTGTACTTTGTAAAAATACTATTTTTGCTATCTTGCTTATAAGCTTAAATAAAAATACGATTATCAGCCCAAAAAATCTAACAATAAATATTATCCCCCAGCCTACCCTATAGCATAATTGATAAAATAATTTAATAACGTTAATAATTATAAAAACAAACAGCCAGATTAAAGGGAAAAAAGTTAAACGATTAAATTGATGTAACAAATACCATTTTTTAATAAACTCCTTTTTATTAAAAAACAGTTTTCTGGGTCTAGTTTTATCTAAAAAAATATCGGAAGAAATATTTCTTTTATTTTGAGCGGAAAAATTGGCAGTGTTATCAGCCAATTTATGTTTAAAATTATTATTAGTTGTTTTGGAATTTAACTGCGAGACCCGAGAAAATAATTTAGCGAATATTTTCTTGCGGGATAATTTTTGGACTGAGTCATCTTCCCCTGAAAATTTATTTAAATCCACTAAAAAACGAGATGGCCTTTCGCCCTCGTTAATATAAATAATATTCTTTTTTTTACTATCAGGCATGGGGATTTATAATGAAGTCTGAAGTTATAAAATTAATTTGTATATTTCTATGGTTTGCTCGGCGCATCTTAACCAGTTGTATTTTTTTATTTGCTCGTATCCTTTTTTAACTAATTCTTTGCGTAAATTTTTGTCTTTTATTATCTGTTCAATTCTTTCTTGCATTTCCTTTTTATCTTCAGGATTAAAATAAAGCGCGGCTTTGCCTAATACTTCCGGCAAGCTAGCTTTGTTAGAACTAACTACCGGACAGCCAAAAGTCATTGCTTCTAGCGGCGGTAGTCCAAAACCTTCGTAAAAGGAAGGGAAAATATATGCCAAAGCGTTTTGGTAAAAAAATACCAAATCATTATCAGGCACAAATCCTGGTAAAATTATTTTTTCTTTATAATTATCAGACTTATAAACAAATTCTTTTATTCGATTATAAAAATAATCTTCCTTGCCCACTAAAACTAAGGATAAATTATTGTATTTTCCGATAATCCTAAAAAAAATATTAATCAACCCTTCTAAATTTTTATGAGGATAGGCGTTACCCACATAAAGTAAATAAGGGTTGTCTATATTATACCTTAAAAGCACCTTTTTGTCATTTTGTCTATTTTTAATTTCTGATGGAAAAACGCCCTCATAAGTAACTATAATTTTATCACTTCTAGCCTTAAACTTATTGGCAATATCATTTTTGGTATACGTTGACACGGCAATAATTTTTTTGGCTTGCCGAACAGCTCTTTTAATTACTATTTTATAAGCAAAATCTTTCAGCCAATAAAAAAACGGGCTAAGAGTGGTCGCTCTTTGCGTAGGAAATTTGGTCAATATTAAATCGTGGATAGTAACTATAAATTTAACCGGACAAAATATTGGTACATTAAAATGGGGAAAATGGACTAAATCCAAATTCTCTCGCCAAATATACCAAGGCATTATAATTTGCTCGGATAAAGTGTACCATTTAATATCGGCTAAAACTTTCTTTACTTTAGGGTTATCGGTTTTTAATTCTTGAAAGTTGTCCTTGCCTAAAAAAATTACATACTCATGGTCTTTGTCTATCTTTAAAATATTGTCAATTACTTCTTTAGTATATCTGCCCAGACCTTTATTTAACGGACCATAAAACCGGGCATCAAAACCGATACGCTTTGCTTTTTTATTATTATTTTGCATATCTATATTATAACATAAAAATTTTAGGAAAATAAAAAGGCCTAATCGCGTAATATTAATTGCGATTAGGCCTTGAGCTAAACCTTCTAATGGTTAGCTCTCCGATTATTCCGGCACCTTTGTAGGCCCCAGTGATAATAAGAACATTTTTTTGAGGCAAGACACTTTCCCTTCAAACACTCTTTTCTATAAACAGGATGAAACTTGCCTCGGTCAATCCCAATCTGGGTGTAATAAAATAAAGCGTTTAGAGAAAGCTGAGTAGACGGAACTTCGGGATGGGTTAAACTGCCATTTAGAAGCGCTTGCATATCAGTATCAAAATACCAATTTTCGGCTCCAACTACCTCGCCTTCTGCGCCGAGATACGGCCACTGATCAGTAATCATTTCGCCATTTCTCTGCTGTTCTTCATAACGAATAATCGCCGCCGCTTCATTTAACCGCAATTTAAATTTCTGATTTGAGGATATTGAAACTAAATCGCCACTATATTCCAAGGAGCAAATCTTCTCCTTTTTACTCTTCTGAATAACAACAGCCGCGGAAACTCCTTTGTCTGACCGCAAGGCCGCTCCCATCCGATAATTGTCAGACTCAATAGCAACGATAGGCAAAATCCTTCCGTCAGATTCAATTTTTATCGCCCGAACTTGGCCTAAGGCAATCTTTTCCGTAAATTCAACCAGTGCATCTTCAAAATATTTCTGGTGCAATATTATAGCATCCTGCCCCTTTTTAAGCCATTGATCAGGATTAATATCCTCTATTGTGATTTTCTGCTCAGCGATTAGCTGCTTAGCTACTTTGGCTATATGTTCAATTGTAAAATCACCGTTTTCCCAATCATAAAGCTTTACCATCGTCCCTCGCATGGCCCAGTTAATATTTTCTACTTGGGCTTCGGGGTCAATGTTTTGCCGATGGAGATGATTCAACACCGTGGCAATATCCCGGGGATGATGACTGCCTTTCCTGTCGTTTATCTTTGTAAATCTAAAAATCTTTTGCAGTTCAGGCCTTTTGTCAACTCCCAAGGCTTTTGCCATTAAGGTGGTACAACATTCATTTTTCTTTTTATAATCTCCTCCTTCTCTGGAATGTTCGTCAAAATCACCCCCGCCAATGCCCAAATACAACCTGTTGTCATGGCAATATTTGTTCAAAAAATACTCATCTCCGAACTGATTGGCCAAACAAGCAGCTACAGCTTCATCATAGTGGCTCATATTATGAGTATTTATGGGTATTTCCTTCCCGGCTATAGCCACTATCAATTCATCTACTTCCATCATTTCTGCTGGCATCATAATTGCCTCCTTGCTCTAATATTGTTTTTATTTATTTTTTATATCTTTATTTTCTCAAAATATATATTTTCAAAGATCAATTCAAGATACAGTTGTTTAAAAGATTAAATATCATAACATAATTTAAAAAAATTGTCAAACAAAAAATTAAAAATAATAAAAAATAATAGCTAAAATTAGCTATTTATATTAAAAAAATGAGTAAAATTTTATTCACTTTCAGCTAGATATTTACCTATAGCTAAAAAATAATTACTGCTTATCTAACCGATACAAAGTAAAATCATTAGTCACCTGCTCAACTACCTCAATTTGCAATCCGAATTCTGGTAGACGGCGTTCATTTAAATAGACTAAATCTTTTTCCGGAAATGTAAAATTATAATAATAAACCGGCAATAAATTAACTAAATTAGCATATTCAGCTACCATGTTCTTATCGTCAAATAAACCGACAATTACTTTGCGCTCCGGGAAAAATAATTTATCATGATAGCGGGTAATAATCGTAGAATTATTCTCGGTTAAACTTAAAACCCTCTCCCATTCTTCTCTGGCTTGTGCTTGCTTAATAGCGGAAAACACTAAGCCTTCTTCCGAGCCGATAAGTAGAAATTGAACAGAAAATAAAAATATTATTATTAATATAAATGCCCTACTGATATTAATATAAAATTTCTTTTTAGCCAAACGAGTCAATTTTATAATGAACAAAGACGCCAATGGTATTGCTCCTAAATAAATTGGCAGCCAATAGCGGGTATAGGAATTGCCGATAGTAAACTGTCCGGGGTCGGGATTGTCGTGAAAATTCCAACTGCCGTAATAAAACAACAAAATTATGGAGACAACAAGATACGAAATTAAATAATCCCAATGTTTTTGTTTCCACTTTCTCCATCTGGCTAAAAATAAAATACCGCCCAAAACCGCTAAACCGAACAGCCAATAAAACATTTTGACAAAATAATGATAAAACATCTTGTAACTATAAAAAGAATGGAAGCCAAAATGAAAAATATTATCTTTAATTTTATAAAATAAATCCTTATGAAAAGAGAGATTGCCCCTGACGGTTGAATTAATTAAATCCGAGCCCGCTTGCGTTATGTTGGCGATTGATTGGTTCATCTCCGGATAACCCCCTAGCCAGGGCGAACTATATAAAATCTGATTCCAGTACAGGGACGGCGTTATGGCTAATAATAAAAAAGATAAAAAGATTATTAGCTTGGTAATGCCTGTCTTTTTAATATTGAAAATCCATAAAATAATTAGCATCGGCAGAAGCCAAAGCAGTTCCGAGGTCCTGGTGATAACGGCCAGGCCGATAAAACATCCGGATAAGGCCGCATAAAGCCAATATCGCCAATTATAAATTAAACTTCCTGAAAAAAATTTATTTATTTTTCTTTTTTCTTTTTCATTATTGTTTTTTTTCGCCATTCGTATTCCATAATATAACCCGATAATCAACAAGACGACAAACAAAACATTATGGAACATACTGCGGCTACTATAGTAAATAAAAGGCGGAAAAGAAGCGAGCAAAAAAACGGACAAAAAAGCATTGGTTCGGCCAAAAATTTTCTTAACCAGTAAATAAAAATAAATTATGCCAATAGCGGCCAGAAGCGGAGTTAAATAAGGAATCAGTTTATAGCTGGTTAAGCTTACGATTTTCCCATAAATTAAGATAATGCCCAAAAAACTGACCGGTTTAAGAAAGCCATGGTCGCTTCTAAAACTTCTGGGGCGCATAATATCGCGGGTATACAAATTATATTTTTCAAAAATAGTTAAACCGCCTTCCTGCCCGTAAAACTTGGCAAATGTATAATTAGCTGTTTCGTCCGGTGATAGCCATTTTATAAAATCACCTCGTTGGGTAAAATAGTTAAAACTGCTCACGCCAATAAAAAAAGCTATAGCCACTGAAATAACAACTAGCCAGCGCCAATATTTTTTAAACCATTTTTTTAATATTATTATAATTTTTCTATAATACATTATTTATTAAAAATTAAATCATAAAAATCATAAATTCTATTTTTCTTATCCTAACAAATTAATCTAATTTAGGCAATAAAAAAGGGCTGCAACTTCATGAGTATCCAGCCCCAATATTTCTCTATGATTTTATTTCTCTGCCATCTCTTTGATGACAGCTATAAACTTTTTTTCGTCAAAAACCGGCAAGGATATAAATGCGTCAGCTCCATGTTTCTCGGCTTGTTGCCTTATATAATGCTCACCGCCGCCAGAGTAAAAAATAACCTTTATTTTTTTTCTTATGCCTTCTTTCTCTGTCCACTTTAGCAATACCGGACCCTCTTCTTCTGCGATTCCAATTCCGGTCAACACCAAATTTATCCGTTCGTTGTTTAATCTCAAAATATTTATAATTTCTTTTGCGTCTTCAACATTTTTAGCTAAAAAGATATTTTTATCTTTAAAACCTTCCCGCCCTAACATTACTTTCGCTATATCTCTTACATCCTCATCATTTTTTAAAATTAGCACCTTGCACTTCTCTAATTCCATAATATTTCTCCTGGTTCTATAATTTTTTGTTGTTATGAATGTACAAATTAATAACAAACAACTGTACCACATTATATCCCATAAGTCAAGAGAGAAACTATAGCAAAGGCAATGGCTAAGTATAAAACCCCGGAAGCCAAGGGTAGTAAAGCCTGCCAGTTAAAAACAATAGCCAAAAGTAATATTACCACCCCAGCTACTTGCAGGCACATTTTTATCTTTCCCCAAATATTAGCCTGTATTAACCCACCTTCCCTTTTTCTTATCCAAGCAGTAGTGATAATGATAAACTCCAAAAAAATAATTATCATTGCTGTCCAAAAATCAATGTAGCGCAAAACGATAATAAATACCATACTGCCGATTAAAATTTTATCTGCCAATGGATCATAAGCCTTGCCCCACTCGGTTATTTGATTTCTGGTCCGAGCCATGGCTCCATCTATAGCATCGGTGAAAGATACCAATAAAAAAGCGATTAAGCCAATATAATAATGCTCATACAACATTAAAACCGCTACAACGGGCGTAGCGATAAAACGAAAAACCGTAACATGGTTAGGCAGAACTTTCGCCGGCAATAATTTTAAAACCGTCACTGCTAAAATTTTATCATACCAGGCTGATTTTTTTGCTTCCTGAAAGCTGTTATCTAGCATAAAATATGATACAATAAAAATAGTATGAAAAAATATTTAAATCCAAATTATATTATCCGGTCAGCTCTTGTCTTCCTCTGCCTGATTTCTTTCATCGGCGCAGTTATTTACCGTCTTTACTCCCTCAATAATCTTGGCGTTATTATTGCTTTAATCTTAGCAATTGGCTTATTCGTAATTATACAACGTTTTTGGGAAAATAACAAAGTAAATTCTACAATCCAACTGCAGACACAAAATAACAAAACAGAACATAAGAACTTCTCGCTTCTTACTTCTCACTTCTTACTTTTTACTTCTTACTTTTTACTTCTCTTTCTTTGCTTTTACATCCTCTTTACTCATCAAACTACAGAAGCTATTATCTCGCCTTGGCAAATTGTCCCCAGTTATTTTTTCATTTTTTACGGTTTAGCCACCGCCCTCCTTGTCGTAATAATTATCAAACAAAAAAACAACAATGAAGCCATGGAACAATGGAACCATAGAGCAACATTGCTGTTAATCTCCCTGCATTACTTTTTGTCTTTCATAATCGCTGTGTTTATATATAAACTTGGCTATGGCTTTGATCCTTTTATTCATCAAGCTACCATGGATCTAATTAATAAAACCGGTTCGGTGGATCCAAAACCTTTTTATTATCTTGGCCAATACAGCTTAATTATAATTTTGCATAAAATCACCTATCTGCCTATTGTCTGGCTGGACAAATTACTGATACCAGTGCTGGCGGCGATATATATTCCGTTCTACTCTTGGCAATTTTTTAAAAAAAAGTTTAAGAACGAAACTACATCCCTTCTTCTACTCCTTATTATTCTAATCTTGCCTTTTTCTTTTTTCATTATTACTACTCCCCAAAATTTAGCCTACCTGTTTTTACTCTTAATTCTCCTGATTGGTTTAACATGCCGTAATCTCTATACTTTAAACTTTCTTTATCTCTTGGCCCTGACCGCTCTTCTTGTCCAGCCTATTGCCGGCATCCCCGCGGTTTTATTTGTAATGCTATTAACTATTTACCACAGCGACAAAACAAAATCAAAAAAATATTTTTATACTTTAATTTTCATTATCTCCGCCATTGCCTTACCTTTAGCCTTTTATTTTATAGAAAAAAACAACTTTGGCGCTATCCAGGATTCACCCCAAACGGAGATAAATAATATTATAGCTTTGCCCAAATTAATTGTCCCTGGCCAAGAAAATTTTATTCTTAATTTTATCTATCTTTACGGCTTTAATTTAAAATACATCTTTACATTTCTGGTATTAGCCGGTTTAGTTATTATTTATCGCTATCGGGAAAGATGCCGAATTTTTACCCTTTACTTAACTATGTCCTTGGCTTTATTAATTTCGTACTTACTGGCTGAACTTCTGCCTTTTAATTTTTTAATAAACTATGAGCGCAGCAATTATCCTGACCGAATTTTGTTAATAGCCGTTTTCTTCCTCCTGCCCTTTGTTATTACCGCTATGTATGGATTAATAAACAAAATACTGAAGCAAAATGATATTATTAAATTCTCTTTTTTAACCTTTTTAATAATTTTAGTTACCACTTCTCTTTATTTGTCTTATCCCCGCTTTGACCGCTATCATAACTCCCATGGCTATTCGGTTAGCCAAAACGATATTGCCGCCGTGCATTGGATTGAAAAAAACTCCAGCCAAGACTACATTGTGCTCGCCAACCAGCAAGTTAGCGCCGCCGCCCTCCGCGAATTCGGCTTTAAAAAATATTATAACTCCCCCTTCCTTACTAAGGAGGGGGTGCAGGGGGAGGTCTTTTACTACCCTATCCCGACCGGCGGTCCTTTGTACCAATATTATCTTAACATGGTTTATGACCAGCCCAGCCAAGAAACCGTAACTGCGGCCATGAATTTAACCGGGGTCAATGAGGCTTATTTTGTTTTAAATAAATACTGGTGGGCTTTTCCTAAAATTTTAGCCGAAGCCAAATTGGAAGCCGACTCTTGGCAGGAAATCGGGCAAGGGGAAATCTATATATTTAAATATTTAAAATAAAAAAGAGGCGCGACTTTAAATAAAATGTCGCGCCTGGCTCCCACTGGGATTAGAACCCAAAACCTCTTTTTAGAGGCAGTTTGGTCAAGGGAGAAAAGCCAAAACTTTTAAGTTACGATATAATTATATATTACCATATAAAAAATATTTGTCAAGGGAAAATAAATAAAATCAAAATATGTGCACTTTGGCCCAAAATGCACATATAAAGGTAAAAAAATTCCCCTGCGCAAAATACATACAGGGAAATTATTATTAGTTAAAATGTTATCTTTTACGCTTCTTATATATAGGATTCATCTTCCTTAATCGTTCTACTATCGGCGGTAAAATTTTTAACACTCGTTTTATCTCTTCTTGGCTATTATATTTGCCTAAACTGAATCTAATGGAATTATGGGCAATTTCTTTTTTTATCCCCATAGCCAAAAGAACATGGGAAGCTTTTAAACTGCCAGAGGCGCAAGCAGAGCCGGTGGAAACCGCTATCCCTTCCAAATCCAGGGAAATTAACAATGACTCCCCCTCTACACCCAAAAAGGAAAAATGAGCATGAGCTGGGGTGGCTTGTTCTCTGTCCGTATTCAATATAACATCAGGAATTTTATTAATTATCCCTTGTGTAAGCATATCGCGCAGGCGAGCAATTTTTTTATTCTGCTTTTTTTGTCTCGGGCTGGACTCGCCTTTTTCACTTCGTCCCAAATCACTAATAACCGCGCCCAAACCGACAATTCCAGGCACATTCAAAGTCCCGCTTCGTAGATTATTCTCATGGTGTCCGCCCAGCTGAATAGCAGTCAAGGGCACCTCTTCTCTTTTATATAAAACGCCAATTCCTTTAGGGCCATAAATTTTATGGCCGGATAGAGATAATAAATCAATATAATTCCATTGCGCGTCACAGTTGAAAAAATTAACCGCTTGGGTAGCGTCAGTATGAAAATAAATCGGCTGAGGCTTGTCTCCTCTTTCGCTCACGCGCAACTTGTTCCATCCCCGTAACCGCTTTTCATTAATTTTTCTAATAGTTTTGCCGATCTCTCTCACTGGCTGGATGCTGCCAACTTCACTATTAACATACATAATCGATATTAGCACCGTGTTATCTTTGATGGCTTTTTTTAATTTCTCCACGGCTACGACTCCATTTGCCTCTACTGGCAAATAAGTAACTTCAATACCTTCCCGTTCCAATTGTAGACATGGTTCTAAAATTGCGTCATGTTCAATCAGGGATGTAATAATATGCATTTTCTTTAGCCCCTTTTTCTTTATCGCCTGCACCACTCCCTTAATTGCTAAATTATCAGCTTCAGTCGCTCCGGATGTAAAAATAATTTCATTGGGTTGGCAATTTAAAAAATTAGCGACCTGCTGCCGGGCTTTATCTACGCCGGCTAAAGCTTCTTGACCAAAAGTATGA